>DATIJV010000047.1:0-9730 GCA_035478255.1 Gammaproteobacteria bacterium | reverse complement strand
GAAGCAATCCAGGTTTTTAAAAGCCTGGATTGCTTCGCCGAAAAGCACGGCTCGCAATGACGGATTCTCTCACATTAAACCGAGGCCACACTTCTCACAAAATCCCATCTTCCGCAAACCCAAATGACTTCACTGTTTTATCCAGCGCCTGAAGACAAATTAACAAATCTTCGAGCTTTCCCAACGGCCACATATTCGGACCATCAGATGGCGCATGATCGGGGTCAGGATGCGTTTCCATAAACAACCCTGAAATTCCTGCCGCTACAGCCGCGCGTGCGAGCACCGGCACAAATTCTCGCTGGCCGCCTGTCGTATTCCCCAATCCTCCCGGCAGTTGTACAGAGTGAGTCGCATCAAAAACAACAGGGCAATTTGTCTGGCGCATCACCGCAATCGAGCGCATATCTGAAACCAGATTGTTATATCCAAAACTCACACCGCGCTCACACACCATAATCTGCTGGTTACCCGTGCGATGCGCTTTTTCCACAACATTTTTCATGTCCCACGGCGAAAGAAATTGGCCTTTTTTAATATTCACCGGTAATTCCTGACGCGCGACCCGCTCAATATAATTCGTTTGCCTGCATAAAAAAGCCGGCGTCTGCAAAATATCCACTACATCAGCCACTTCTTCTATCGGACTATCTTCATGAACATCCGTTAAAACTGGTACATTTAATTTCTTTTTGACTTCACTTAAAATTCGCAAGCCCTCTTCCACACCAGGTCCCCGATAACTTTTTGCAGAAGAACGATTCGCTTTATCAAATGACGATTTATATACAAAAGGAATATTAAGACGCTCAGTTAATTCTTTTAATTCACCCGCAGTATCCAGCGCAAACTGCTCGCTTTCAATCACACAAGGGCCCGCAATCAGAAAAAACGGATTATCTAAACCAACCTCAAAACCACATACCTGCATTGCGTTTCTCCTGATAAGCTTTTGCGGCTTCAATAAATCCGCTAAATAAAGGATGGCCATCGCGCGGTGAAGAAGTAAATTCCGGGTGAAACTGACAGCCAATAAACCACGGATGATCAGGTAATTCGATCATTTCCACCAGTTCGCCCTGATGAGAACGTCCCGACACTTTCAACCCTGCCGCTTCAATTTGCGGCAATAAATGATTATTCACTTCATAACGATGACGATGACGTTCAATAATACTGTTTTTTCCATATATTTTTCGCGCCAGAGAATCTTCTACCAACTGACAGGGCTGACCACCCAGACGCATCGTACCGCCCTTATCGGATTTTTCAGAACGCATTTCAACATTCCCTGAATGATCAATCCATTCGGTCACTAACGCAATCACAGGAAACGGTGTATCAGCCTGAAATTCTGTGCTATTCGCATGCGGCATATTGGCTTTGTTTCGTGCATATTCAATCATTGCAATTTGCATGCCTAGACAAATTCCAAGATAAGGCACTTTGTTTTCACGCGCAAAACGCACAGCAGAAATTTTTCCTTCCACTCCGCGAGACCCAAACCCGCCGGGAACAATAATCCCATCCATGCCTTTTAAAATTTCAATGCCTTCTCGCTCAATATCTTCTGCATGAACATAATTAATGTTGACGCGTGTGCGTGTCTGGATCCCTGCATGCAATAAAGCTTCAACCAATGATTTATATGATTCCGTCAAATCCATATATTTGCCGACCATTGCAACAGTGACTTCATTTTTGGGATTACGATAGGAATCAATTACCTGTTCCCATTCGGATAAATCTGCAGGTTTAGCTTGAATTCCTAAAGATTCTACAACAATTTCATCCAGATAACGGTGATGTAATTCCAGAGGAATTTGATAAATGAAATCGACGTCTTGCAACGGAATGACTGCACGTTTTTCAACATTTGTGAATAAAGCGATTTTAGAACGATCATTGTCAGACAAAGGACGGTCAGAGCGGCACAGTAAAATATCAGGTTGAATACCGATAGAACGTAATTCTTTGACAGAATGCTGTGTCGGTTTAGTTTTGATTTCACCCGCAGTTTTAATAAATGGCACAAGGGTGAGATGAATAAACAAAGCATTTTGGCGGCCAAGCTCTACCCGCATTTGACGAATCGCTTCAAGAAAAGGCAAAGACTCAATGTCACCGACTGTTCCGCCAATTTCAACCAGCGCGATATCAACACCTTCCGCAGCTTTTTTAATGCAGTGCTTAATTTCATCGGTGATATGCGGAATGACTTGGACGGTCCCTCCCAGATAATCTCCGCGGCGTTCTTTTTTTAACACATTGGCGTAAACCCGACCGCTGGTAAAATTATTTATTTTAGAGGTTTTGATACGAACAAAGCGCTCGTAATGGCCTAAATCCATATCAGTTTCACCGCCATCTTCAGTCACGAAAACTTCTCCGTGCTGGGAAGGGTTCATCGTGCCGGGATCGACGTTGATATAAGGATCCAGTTTAAGAAGAGTCACTTTGAGACCGCGAGCTTCGAGAATCGCGCCTAAAGAAGCGGAAGCAATGCCTTTTCCGAGGGAGGAAACAACGCCGCCAGTAATGAAAATATAATGAGTCATGGTTTTTCTATCTTATATGTCATTTGTTTTGGCGACTGTAGCAAAAACTCGCGCTAGCCGCAATTGGAAGAATGCGTGATCATTTAACAAAACCACATCCCAACCTGCTTCACCCTCTCCCGCAGCAAACTCTTCATCGACATGAAATCCTACAACTGCCGCCAAAACTCCATCAACGTATATCAAAGGAACTCGATTTCTCAGCCAAGGCAAAACTCCCCACATCTGAAAAACTTTTTTCAATTCATGATGATGTTTCCGCCCCGGCAAACGCAACACTTCTCCACCTTGCCTAAACTGGACCGATATTTTTTTTAAATCTGCGCGCAATCCTTTTCCTTTTACCGGAAACGCTTGCAGCATTCCAATCGACGGCATCATCAACGATCCACGGAAATCCCATTCAAATTTTTCTGCCGCGTCATGCACTCTTAATGCCTCTGACAAAAACAAATTATCCCGATAACGCCGAATCTCCGCCTGGCTCCACGCCACATGCGGCATTTTATCTTCCCGCGCATGCAGCATATCTTGCAAAATATGCTGCATTTTTATCGCAGAAGGTAGTAAAAAATTCGCTTGTACTATCCACGCGCGCAATGTATGCCGCCGCTCAATTTCACTCAACGCTAATAATTTTTTAACAGAAAGTGTTTTGGGAAGTGCACCGATCCCGTTATCAATTAATTGCTGGGCATCAGCACAATTTTCTGCAGAACGCGCCAACATTTTCGTCACAGTCGGCCAACGCTTCATCAACAAAGGCATCACTTCATGCCGCAAAAAATTTCGCGTGAATTGTGAATTAAGATTAGACTCATCTTCAATCCAATTTAATTGATGATAAACCGCGTAAGATTGTAAATCTTCGCGAGTCAAATCCAATAACGGCCGCGCATGAAATCCTTTCCCTAATTTTTTTATTCGCGGCATCGCAGCAAGTCCTGGCAAACCCGCACCGCGGAATAATTGCAGCAAAATAGTTTCCGCCTGATCATTTTGATGATGCGCTGTCACTAATATATCATCAGGCTGCAATAATTTTTTGAATAAGGCATAACGCGCCTCACGCAATTGACCCTCAAGACTTGATGACTTTGTCATTTCAATTTTTTGTTGAATCAATTCGATGTTTAATTCTGCAGAAATTCGCGCACAATGCTCCGCCCATGATTTTGCATTCGCGCTGATTCCATGATTCACATGAATAATTTTAAGAGAAATCGGATATCGCAAACGAACTCTTGAAAATAAATGCAAAAGCACATGCGAATCCAAACCGCCGCTATAAGCCAGCCAGTATGTTCTTTTGAGTCCATACGCTTCAACGAATTCAATAATCTGCTTAACCAGTAAGTCCATATGACATCAATCGCTGGTAACGCAAATCAAGTAATTGGCTGGGAGAATATCCTTGCAATTCAGCCAGTTTTTCGGCGAGCGTTTCTTTTAAAACAGAAGCTATCCCATTATAATCACGATGCGCGCCGCCAAGCGGTTCTGGAATGATTTGATCAATCAATCCGATCTGTAAATTTTTCTCAGCCGAGACACCCATGGCTTCTGCCGCAAGCGAGGCTTTTTCAGCACTTTTCCATAAAATCGAGGCACAGCCTTCCGGCGAAATCACTGAATAAATCGAATATTGCAGCATCAATACGCAATCACCCACACCAATCGCCAGCGCACCGCCCGATCCACCCTCGCCTATGACTGTACAAATCACCGGCGTTTTTAAACGGGACAAAACAAACAAATTTCGGGCAATCGCTTCACTTTGATTGCGCTCTTCCGCACCGATTCCAGGATACGCACCCGGCGTATCTATAAATGTCATAATAGGCAATTTAAATTTTTCCGCCATCTGCATTAAACGCAAAGCTTTACGATAATCTTCAGGATTCGGCATACCGAAATTACGCTCGATTTTTTCATGCGTTTTGCGGCCTTTTTCATGGCCCATGACGACGATGGGCTGCCCATTAAAACGCGCAACACCTGCGACAATCGAAGGCCCTTTCGACAAAGCACGGTCACCATGCAATTCATCAAATTCGGTAAAGATCCGTTCGATATAATCCAGACTATGCGGACGCAACGGATGACGCGCCAATTGGGTAATTTGCCAGGGCGTCAGTTTCGAAAAAACATCTTGGGTCAATTGCCGGCTTTTTGCTTCAAGACGCGAAATTTCATCGTTAATATTAATGTCGCTGTCTTTTCCTACCATCCGTAATTCCTGAATTTTGGCTTCAAGTTCGGCAATAGGTTGTTCAAAATCAAGGAAATTTAGATTCATACTATTTCTCTTTAACAAGGTAGCAGTATGATAGCTGATATTGGGAGTTTCTGCTTAAAATTTTTATCTGAACCTCCTTCCCCTTTCCCCTTCCTCCACAAAAAGCATGTGGAGGAAGGGGGACGCTCTGATACAGATGTGCTAAATTAGAACGTCCCCCTTCCTCCAAGCGTGCTTTTCGCTTGGAGGAAGGGGAAAGGGGAAGGAGGTAAAAAAGCAAAGGAATGTAGGAACCCTGCGCCTTTGCTTTTATTTAAACTTCATAGCTTCTTTGCAGGTGTACTTAAATAATCATAATTTCTTTCTCTACCCAAAGCCTCAAACTCTGCCGCCACGCCCGTTTGCCGGCCAGGCCATCGCCATCTTTTGCAAGATCCCATCATGACTTTCCCAAAAAAACTAATAGGCGTAACCAGCATACTGGTTCCCGCCAAGTGCATCTTCCAGGGGGATGTTTCACAAACAGGATGGGAATATCTATTTGCAGGTTCTGCTCGTAACCACGCATCAAAAAAACCGAACCGATTTTTTACCATATCCCATTCTATAAATACAGCTACTAGGGATAATAGAAACACTAGTTCAGGCTGTGCATGCGGAAATACCCAAGTTCTGTTTATTTCATGCGCTGTACCAACTAAAACAATAAAAGGCATCAAAGCCAACGGAATGAGCGTATGTTTATTTTCTGGTCTTCCGCAAAAATTTGATGATAGTGCGTCATAGAATGCTAAATAAGTTAATCCTAATAAGGTCAACCAAAATAAAGTTGTTGTGATGTGATACTTTTGAAAAAAGTTTTTCTTTACACAAAATTCCATATTGACAAGATAGTTGTAAAGTGCCGGCGTTAAGTCGTAACGCTTGAGAACATCTTCTTGTTCAATATCATGCTCCTTGAATTTATCATTCAGTTTTTTAATCAATCCACGATTGATAGTGACATGCCGAACCAGTTCATCAATAGGCACAGATACTTTTGTGACTGGATCACGAGGGTTTTCCTTTAACCATTTTAAAAGACTTCCCATATCATAGGTTTCAAGTCTTCCGATGAAGTTCACAGCTATCAAGGCAGTGGATAATGAAATAGTGCAATTTTCATCTGAATCCTTCGCCTCCGCTGAATTCATAATAGTTTCAATGACAGGATCCACCCTGTCCTGTCTCTTTTCTTCCTTCTTCCTCGCATTTTCTCTTCTTTTTTTCCCAAAATCTGGCATAGCTTTTACCTCCGCTTAAATGTGCCCATATTTTAAGCAAAAATTTAAGGGATGTACAGGAAATCCCGCCTTCTCAATTGCTAAAGTATGCAGTAACATACCGGAAGCGATCACCCAAGGCGGCCTGCAGCATATGGATCCCCAATTTATTCATTTACGTGTTCATACCGAATATTCACTCAGTAATGGTTTAGTTCAAATACCATCACTGATTGAAAAATCCGTGAAAAACCGGATGCCGGCTATTGCGATCACGGACCAAAGTAATTTGTTTGCTGCGATCAAATTTTACCAGGAAGCGTTAAGTGCGGGAATCAAGCCCATTATTGGAACTGACGTGTGGCTTGAAAACAGCAAGCAACCGAGACATCCTTTTCGTTTGACTTTACTTTGTCAAAATAATGAAGGTTACAAAAATTTACTGGTTCTTATTTCTAAAAGTTATCTGGAAGGACAAACGCAAGGCAAAGCCATTATTAAATTGGACTGGCTGCGTGAATTGTCGTCCGGCATGATTGCATTGTCGGGTACAGAAGGTGATATCGCTGAAGCCTTGTTAAGCAATGATATACAGCACGCAGAACATCTTCTCGCTTTTTGGAAAGAATTTTTTCCGCGTCGTTATTTTCTTGAATTCTCTCGCACAGGAAAATCCATTGAAGAACGCTTTATTCATGCAGCTTTACCTTTTGCAGAAAAACATGCGGTCCCTGTTGCGGCAACCAATGATGTGCATTTTCTCGAACGTGATGATTTTGAAGCACATGAAGCGCGTGTATGCATTCATGAAGGTCATATCTTAAGTGATCCGCGCCGCCCGAAAAATTTTACCGAGAAGCAATATTTTCGCACGCAAGAAGAAATGCTTGAATTATTTTCTGATATACCGGAAGCCTTGAAAAATACGGTTGAAATTGCAAAACGCTGCAATGTAACCATTTTGCTGGGAAAAAACTTTTTACCGCGTTATCCCGTGCCGGAAGGATTTACCACTGAAACTTATCTCGTTGATGCCGCAAAACGAGGATTAAATGACCGCTTGAAAGTTTTATTTGATCAAACATCTGAATTTGCTGGACAACGCAAAGTATATGATGAGCGTTTGCAGCTAGAACTCAACGTTATTAACAAAATGGGATTTGCCGGTTATTTTTTAATTGTCGCGGATTTCACCGGTTGGGCGCGTAAAAATGGTGTGCCGGTTGGGCCAGGCCGCGGATCAGGCCCAGGATCGCTTGTCGCTTATTCGTTAAATATTACAGATCTTGATCCTTTAAAACATGATTTATTGTTTGAACGTTTTTTAAATCCCGAGCGCGTTTCAATGCCGGATTTTGATATTGATTTTTGCGTAGAAGGTCGTGATCGTGTCATTGATTACGTGATGCAAACTCAAGGGCGCGAAAGTGTCGCGCAAATTATTACATATGGCACAATGGCAGCGCGCGCAGTGTTACGCGATGTTGGGCGCGTGTTAGGAATGAGTTATGGTCATGTAGATAAAATCGCAAAATTAATTCCGTTTGAATTAGGCATGACACTCGATAAAGCGTTACTGCAAGAAGAATTATTGCGAGAGCGTTATGATAAAGAAGATGATATCCGCACGCTGATTGATTTAGCGCTGAAACTGGAAGGAACGACACGAAATGTAGGAAAACACGCGGGCGGTGTTGTCATCGCGCCTGCAAAATTAACAGAATTTACGCCGCTTTATTGCGAAGCTGATGAACCCGAGCATGTCGTCACACAATTTGATAAAGACGATGTGGAAGCTGTGGGTCTCGTTAAATTTGACTTTTTGGGTTTGCGTACGCTCACGATTATCGATTGGGCGGTGAAAAATATTCTGAACATGCAATCTGAAAAAAATCTCGATATTCAATTGATTCCAATCGATGATAAATTAACTTTTAAATTACTTCAGAATTGTCAAACAACCGCGGTATTTCAGCTGGAATCACGCGGCATGAAAGATTTGATTAAACGTCTGCAGCCCGATTGTTTCGAAGATATTGTTGCACTGGTTGCATTGTTTCGCCCGGGCCCCTTGCAATCCGGCATGGTGGATGATTTCATGAACCGAAAACATGGGCGCGCGAAAGTCATTTATCCTCACCCCAAACTGGAACCGATTTTACGCCCGACTTATGGCGTGATTATTTATCAGGAACAAGTGATGCAAATCGCGCAAGTTCTTGCGGGATATTCGCTGGGTTCAGCAGATATTTTACGCCGTGCAATGGGTAAGAAAAAACCGGAAGAAATGGCGATACAACGTGAAATTTTTTGTAAAGGCGCAGTCGGAAATGGAGTTGATTCGCATGTTGCAACGCATATTTTCGATTTGATGGAAAAATTTGCGGGATATGGTTTTAACAAATCACATTCCGCATCTTATGCATTGATTGCATATCAAACTGCGTGGCTAAAAGCACATTATCCTGCGGCATATATGGCTGCAGTCTTATCCTCGGATATGGATAAAACAGATAAAGTAGTTTTATTTATCGAAGATTGTTACGCCTTGAAATTAAAAATTGCGCCGCCTGACATCAATCAAAGTGAATATTTTTTTAAAGTGATTGATGAAAATAATATTGCGTATGGATTGGGTGCCGTGAAAGGTGCGGGAGCCGCCGCAATTGAAGAAATTGTTTCAACACGCAAAAACAGTGGAAATTTTGCGGATTTATTTGATTTTTGTAAACGTGTTGATATAAAAAAAATGAATCGCCGCGTGTTGGAAGCGCTCATCAAAGCAGGTGCGTTTGATAAAATCGGCCCAAATCGCGCGAGTTTGATGGCAAGTTTAGAGAGTGCGTTACAACATGCAGAACAGGCTTTGCGTGATTTGCATGCAGGGCAGCATGATTTATTTGGATCGGCGAGTTCAAAAGCGCAAGCAGTAAAATATGTGAATGTTCCCCATTGGAGCGAGCATGATCGCTTGTTTGGTGAAAAAGAAACACTTGGGCTTTATTTGACAGGCCATCCGATTCATCGGTACGTGAAAGAATTGGAGCATATTACGAAAGGACGGCTTGCAGAATTACGTCCAACAGGAAAAAATCAGACCGCGATTGCAGCAGGAATGATGACTCATGTTCGCAGTGTTCAAACAAAACGCGGTGATCGAATGGCGATTGTAACACTGGATGATGCAACAGCGCAGATAGATTTATTGTGTTTTTCGGATATGTATCACAAATATCGCGAATTATTGGCGAAAGATAAACTGATCATTGTGGAAGGTGAAATCAGTCTGGATGAATTTTCGGGTAAGCATCGAATTATTGGCCGGGAATTATTTTCAATCGATCAGGCGCGTGAGCGTTATGCGAAATGTTTGAAAATTTTTTTACCGGAAAATAAGTCGGAAGATATTCCAAGACTTGCAGAGATCTTGGAAAAATATCGCGGAGGAAATTGCCAGATTACGATTGATTATGCGCTGGAAACGGCGAAAGGTAATTTGCATTTAGGCAAACAGTGGCGCGTACGGCCGACGGATATGTTGTTGCAAACGTTAAGGGAAATGTTTGCGGAACAGTGTGTGGAGGTGGTTTATTAAGATTATGCACAATACTTACATACTATCGTAAACTTTAAATCTAATGCGTCATTGCGAGCCGTGCTTTTCGGCGAAG
>DATIJV010000046.1:0-7942 GCA_035478255.1 Gammaproteobacteria bacterium | reverse complement strand
CGTTCGACTTGCATGTGTTAAGCATACCGCCAGCGTTCAATCTGAGCCAGGATCAAACTCTCCAATTTATATCTCTTAAATCAAATACTTTAACCCTTACTCAATATGAGTTACCTCAAAGGTACTCACATCAATCTATCTCTTCAGTTATCGACGTAAGTGCCCACACTCATTGCTTGGTTTTTTTGTTAAAGAACAATTACTTCTTCTTTCCTTCTCCACCAATTCCAGCAGAGAACGCGAATTCTACATCCTTACAACTTACTGTCAACTAGATTTTTAAATTATTTTCATTTTTTAAAAATCGCAGCTCGGAAATGGTAGGTCAATGGATGGTGGGCACGGCGAAAAGCACGCCTTTGCCCACCCTACACCTCTAATCAAACATATCTGTACTCAAAAAGAATTTATAATTCTCACCGAATGTTTACCAGAAATGAAGATTAATTAATGAAAAAACTGGGAAGATTGCGCGTTATTGCGGGTCTTTCTCGTTTATTATTATAAGTTACATTAACAACTATAGCATATCTGTCCTAAAAATGCACGTTACTCGCCAGGCCTAGGCGCGGGCTTGGGCGGCTCTCCAACAGGCGCCTTGTGATGGGCCATCAGATTGGCATAAGCTTTTTGTACACCCCCCAACACAGTATTCAAATCATTGACCAAAGCCTTGGCCGTTTCTGCTCGATGGGGGGGAAGCTTGGCTTCTCTCAGCTCCTTAATACACTGTCCAAGGTTTTGCAGCATCATCTCACAAGCAGTCAACCAATCATGTTTAGGATTTTCCAAATTCTTTTGCACGCTATCCAAAACTATTAACACCCGATCAAGAGGTCCCAAAATAAGAGCTTTATTTCCACTCTCTCCCGACCCCCCAAACAACACACCAATCTTTTTTCCAATACTGACTCCCGTCAATTCGCGTTCAGCTTTTTCTCTTGATTGCTGAAGTAAAACAAGACTATTTTTCACGGTATCCGAATACCCAAACCAACCATCAGAAAGGAAATTACGATAATCTTGATTGTCGAGCTCTCTCTTCACTCTAAGAGACTTGATAGAAATTCCGTGTTTTTTTGCTGCGCTCTCAACCACTTCCAGGTTATGCGGGCGGTCATCAAGAAATAAAACAGTCCGAGGATTTGCTGGAGAAATTATTTTTTGCTCTTCCAAAAAGGTAAAGAATATATCTGCTAACGGACCTTTGACGTTATTTTGATTCTTTGCTCTTATGTCGCCCAAAGCTCTGACATTTTCGTTCTGCCAATCAAGTAATTTCAGATAACCCGCTTGAGGATCATTTAAATCAAGATTTGGATCATCCAACACTGCCTGTTCAATCGGCCTGGCACGCTTATAATAATTGCCTGCCCCTTCCAAAAACAAATCGTAGTCAGAAACCAGTTCTTTAACGATAATACCCTTTCCTTCTAAATGATTGATAAGCTCCAATCGCAATATCTCTTTAATTCCCTCTTCTCGCATCTGCCGGGTTGGGGCAATTGCTAAGGTATAGGATGTAAGCAAATAAACTTCAGTGACTCCTTCATTAACTAATGCAGAAATTAACTTATCATTAAAAATGTTGTAACCAACCTCACCCCGTATTCCAAATATTAATGTTTCATCCACATCCAATACTACAATTGGCTTGGAACTCAACCTAGCCGGCTCTTTTTCTTCTCTAAGACGCGGCAACCCATACTCAGCAGCCTTCATCTTGTCAAAAACTTTTGTTATATTGTCGAAAGCAATCCGCAACTCATCGAGTAAAACATCAACCAGACCTTGCTCTGGTTTAGGAAGCATCTTTTTAATTTTTTCCAGCTGACTGATTTGTATTTGCAGCGCATCCAACATCTCAGCACAAGCATCTATCAGATTTGATTTATTCTGAGCTGAACGCATTTTGCTTAGCCCATCAATCACTGGCCCCAAAATTCCATCTTTATTTTTACTGCCCTTCAATTGTTTCTCCACCTTTCCTTTTGCCGCATCAATTGACTCCAGACTACGTTCCACGGTTCTCAAGTATTCAACCTTAGGATAATGCTTAGAAAAAAAATCAAGATAATTCTCAGGTGTAAGTTTTTCCGTTACCTGAAGACAGTTAATTGGAATTCCATAATGATTTGCTCTTTCTGAAACCGAGCTCAGAGAATCCCTTCTATCATCCAAAAATAAAACTGTTCGGGGATTGTCTGCAGAGACAAGCCCTTCTTTTTGAAATGAATCAAACAAGAAATCTGATAAAAGTTTTTTATAATCTTTTGATTGTCCCATTTTGGAAAGAAGATCTGTATCTAGCGAATTCTGGTGTTTCAACATGATTTGATAGGTGCATTCGGGATTGCTCAAATCAGCTGTCGGATTCCTCAACACATAGTCTTCTTCCGGCTTAATAAATTGATCGTAATAACTGCCAGGAACAGGTGTAGGAGAAAGCTGATCATAATTAGTCACCACAGCTTTAACAGTAATGCCGAATTGTTCGAGATATCGAATAAGTTCAAGCCGCAAAATCTCAACTTTTCGCATTTCTTGCAGTGGTTGGATTTTTAATTGAAGTCCCGCAAAAAGATAAACTTCTGTAATCCCTGCCTCTTTTAATGCAAAAACCAATCGATGATTGAAAGCCTGCTGGGTCTCCCCTGTTTCATCATGCGATAAAATTAATGTGTCATAGACATCCAATACAACAATAGGACCACGGCTAACAGGGGTTTTTTCTTCGCGAAGCATATCTCCCACTCCTCTAAAAATTTTGCTTTTTTATTATTTTAGCATATTATTAGCACAGATTCATTCCTCGCAAATCCACCAGAGCTCGTTTATGATGACTTTTTTAACCGGAGAGCCTTAAGTGCCTAAAAAACCAGAACTTCCCAATTTAGAAATTTCCCTCACTGAAATAGCCGCCTTAATCGAAAAAATGGAACAGGGTGACCTGACCCTGGAACAATCTCTCGACCAATTCGAGCGCGGCATGACCCTCATTAAACACGCCCATAAAATTTTGCAAGAAGCTGAATTAAAAGTACAAATTCTCATGCAAAATAATAATCAAGAATCACTGGGTTCTTTTGAGAATAACAACAATGATACTGACTGATTTCATGGATTCAGCGCATGCGCGATTAGAAACACTCTTTAATCAATACCTCACAAAAAGCCCCTCACCCGCGAAGACGTTGCAAGAAGCGCTCGCTTATTCCACACTCAATGGCGGAAAACGCATCCGCCCTTTACTGGTTTATTTAACAGGAAAAACATTTGATGCAGCCTGGGAAAATCTGGATGTCCCCGCTTGCGCTATTGAATTTATCCACGTTTATTCCTTAATTCATGATGATTTACCCGCCATGGATAATTCAGATTTACGCCGCGGCAAAGCTTCCTGTCATAAAAAATTTAATGAAGCCATTGCGATACTGGCGGGTGATGCGCTGCAACCCTTAGCATTTGAGATTATCGCCGAACATCCCGCCGCACTTTCCCCCGCCCAGCGGCTTCGCATGATAAAAATATTAAGCGAAATGAGTGGATTAAAAGGCATGGCAGCAGGACAAATGCTCGATATGGAAGGCACTCATACTCTGGATGCTTTAACAAAAATGTATGGCTTAAAAACCGGCGCGCTCTTGAAAGCAAGCGTACAACTCGGCGCGATTGCTGCAAATATTTCTGATGAAAATATTCTCGATTCTTTACAAATTTTTGCAGAAAATCTTGGACTCGCATTTCAAATTCAAGATGACTTACTCGATGTGGAATGCGAAACGCATCTCACAGGAAAACCAACTGGAAACGATAAAACCAATCAAAAAACAACTTATCCATCACTGCTGGGCGTGCAAAAAAGCCGTCAACACGTTGAAAAATTATTTTCTAGCGCGATTCATTCTCTGGATTTTTTAGGCGAGAAAAATAAATTATTACGCGATTTTGCTTTGTTACTCATGCAGCGCAAAAAATAGTGCGAAGATACAACAAATCCGCTAAACTGCGCAGTTGAAGTAACCTATGCGAGAGGTATATGTACTGTCCATTTTGCAATGCTAACGACACCAAAGTAACCGATTCGCGCCTAATTCGCGAAGGAAACCAGGTGCGCCGTCGCCGCGAATGTCTCGAGTGCAAAGCACGCTTCACCACTTACGAAACAGCCGAGCTTTCTTTACCGCGCGTGATCAAACGCGATGGCCGGCGTGATCTTTTTAATGAAAATAAATTACGCGGCGGAATTTCTCGCGCATTAGAAAAACGTCCTGTCAGTCTTGAACAAATTGAAAATACAGTCGGCCGCATTATCCAACTCGCTCGCGCTTCTCTCGACCGAGAAATTTCATCGAAACAAATCGGCGAATGGGTGATGGAAGAATTACAGCATCTGGACCCAGTTGCATTTGTTCGTTTTGCTTCTGTTTATCGAAGCTTTCAGGACATCAAAGAATTTCGCGAAGAAGTCAGCCGCTTAGAAAAAAATAAAATTGAGGAATGAAATGAATCCAACTGCTCGCCGCAACGCGCGTCAATATGCATTACAAGCCATGTATCAATGGCAAATTTCATCAACGCCCGTGAAAGAAATTGAATTAGATTTTCTGATTCATCACATTAAACAAAAAACAGATCTCGATTATTTCAAAGAATTAATTCACGGAATTCCAGAAAATTGTGATGAGCTCGATAATCGCATGACGCCTTTTTTAAGCAGGCCCATTGGAGAACTAGATCCCATTGAACTCGCTATTTTGCGTTTGGGAATTTATGAATTGGAAAAACGTCTCGATGTGCCATATCGTGTTGCCATTAATGAAGCACTCGAACTCACAAAAAAATTTGGCTCGATCGAAGGTTATAAATTTGTGAATGGCATTCTCGACCAAGTTGCACGCGCGGTGCGTGTTAATGAAATAAAAGCTGATAAAAAATCATGAATGAGTTTGATGTCATCAAACATTTTTTCACTTCACAAAAAATCGCGCGCAAAGATGTGGCGCTCGGCATTGGTGATGATGCAGCCATTATCACACCGCATGAAGATCAGCAAATTGTAATAACCACCGACACATTAATAAACGGCGTGCATTTCCCTGAAAAAACTGCAGCATATGATATTGGTTTTAAAGCACTTGCGGTTAATTTAAGTGATTTAGCTGCGATGGGTGCAACCCCTGCATGGTTGACTCTGGCTTTAACGTTACCGTCTGTTGATGAAACATGGTTAAAAGAATTTTCCCGCGGTTTTTTTGATTTGGCAGAAAAATATAACGCAGAATTAATTGGCGGTGACTTAACAAAAGGGCCTTTAACAGTCACCATTCAAGCGCTTGGACTTGTGCCGTTTAACCAAGCAATTACGCGAAGCGGTGCAAAACCTGGTGATTTGATTTATGTAACAAACACATTAGGCGATGCTGCGTTCGCTTTAGTTTCTACAGAATTTTCTGGTCTGAAAGAAAAATTAAATCGTCCAACACCACAAATAAAAATCGGCGAACAATTACGCGGTATTGCACATGCGGCAATTGATATTTCCGATGGACTGGTTGCGGACCTCGGACATATTTTAGAAAAAAGCAATGCAGGCGCAGAAATTCATGTAGATGCTCTTCCTTTATCAGACGCTTTGCGTCAACATATTAACAAATATGAGTTTGCGTTAAACGGCGGCGATGATTATGAATTATGTTTTACAGTGCCTGAAAATAAAAAAAATCGTGTCCCGAAAAATTGCACATGCATTGGTAAAATTACGGATTCGAAAAAAATAAATTTATTATTTTCAGATGGCACGAGATATGATTTAGATAAAAAAGGTTATCAACATTTTTGAGCGGAATTATACCTCTCGCAGATGAGTTTTAGGTTTTTTAGCGCTCAGATTGCGAGAGATTTAAATGTTCTGATTGAGAAAAATCGCAGCTGTAGCTCTTTCTACAGCGAGATTTTTCGATTGAAGAACGTTTAAAGGTCGATGCAATATGAGATGCTAAAAAACCTAAAACTCATCTGCGAGAGGTATACAATGCGGCATTATATTGTTCCACCCATCCCTGATTCGATTTGGCATAAGCCATCACATTTTATCGCATTTGGTTTTGGCACAGGCGCGATTCCTTATGCGCCCGGAACATTTGGCACGCTCGCCGCAATTCCTTTTTATCTGCTGTTTTCTTATTTGCCTTTAGCTGTTTATATTTTTTTGGTCGTATTGATTGCGTTAGGCAGCATGTGGTTGTGCGAGCGGGTTTCCCGCGAAATTAAAGTCAAAGACCATCAGGGAATGTGTCTCGATGAAATTGTCGGATTTCTGGTGACAATGACCGGCGCACCGCATGGATTGATCTGGATCGTGCTGGGTTTTATTTTGTTTCGGATTTTTGATATCTGGAAACCATGGCCGATTAATTTTGTCGATAAACATGTTTCCGGCGGATTTGGAATGATTCTGGATGATGTGCTGGCGGGGATTTTGAGTTTGGTTATTTTAAAATTTTTAAGTTGGCTTATTTAATTTAACCCGGTTAAAATAAAGCAAGGCTTATAATAACCCGGTTAAAACCAATGAATGACACATTAATTCAATTGCTGCATCAAGCCAATCCCTGGTTAAAGAAACCAGAAATTCCTATTATATCAAACGACTATATCCCTCGCATTCAAGCTAAAAAGCTTCTTTCCTCTGAATGGGACACACTTTGGTTAATTCTGATTGGCCCGAGACAAGCGGGGAAAACCACTCTGGCAAAGCATCTTGCCCAAACGCTGATAAATGAGAAACGATACGAAACATTGCTTTATCTCAATTGTGATCTTTACGAAATACGACAATGGTTAATTAACCCGCTGTTTATTCAGGAAGCAATGGATGAATTTAATCTGAAACAGCCAATTATTTTGATTGATGAAGTGCAGCGCTTGAATAATCCAGGATTATTATTAAAAGCCTGCGCGGATTTAAAATTAAATATTAAAATGATTGCAACAGGCTCATCACAACTTGAAATTAAAAGCAAAGTGCAAGAATTCCTAACAGGAAGACATATTGAATCACTGGTATTGCCGCTCTGTTATCAAGAAATCGGAAAAGCAGATGATCAGGAATTAATTTATGGATGTTATCCTGCGATTGTAAAATCCAGCGAGAAAAAAATATTATTACAACAAATTTTTTATGATTACATAAACAAAGATATCATTGAAATATTAAAAATCAGCAAACCGGATGTGATGCAAAAACTGATTACCTTACTTGCGCACAGTTCGGGACAGCTTGTTAATTATAATCAGTTAGCAACAGACTGCATGATATCAGTGCCGACAATTCAAAATTATATTTCGATACTTGAAAACACTTATACTCTCGCACGTATTACGCCATTTGTTGGCAATAAACGCAAAGAAATTACGAGCAATCCAGTATTTTATTTTATTGATAATGGATTCAGAAATCAGTCGTTACAAAATTTATCGCTATCGCTTGAAACAAGACAGGATATTGGATTATTGGTACAAAGTGCCGTATTTCAGGAAATATTAAAACTGAAAACGCAGAATTTTTATGATTTCAATATTCATTTTTGGCGGACTCAAAGCGGAGCCGAAGTAGATTTTGTTATTTATAAAAATGCTGAATGTATTATTCCTGTAGAAGTAAAATTTATAACAATGAATGCTCCGAGTATTTCAAGGGGGTTTCGTTCGTTTGTGGAAGCTTACAAACCACAATATGGATTTTATATAACAAAAAATTTCAATCATAAAATGATGGTGGATGGCTGTGAATTGCATTTTATTTCTTTTAGCAAATTGATTTTATTTTGTGAGAAAGTTAGGAAAATCGTAAGCATTCGGTAGCAGTCGCGCGGTTCTTTATTTTGACCTCCTTCCCCTATCCCCTTCCTCCAAACGAAAAGCGCGTTTAGAGGAAGGG
>DATIJV010000045.1:0-13122 GCA_035478255.1 Gammaproteobacteria bacterium | reverse complement strand
CACCATCTATTGTATTGGATGGTGGGCACGGCGAAAAGCACGCCTTTGCCCACCCTACACTTTAAAATTATATGTTCTCACTTCATTGTTTTTATTCGTTTTTCTCCTAAATTTTTGTTTTTTTTAAGACACTTTTTTTTGTTCTTTTAAGGCTTTTTTAAGAATAAAAAGATACAATTCAAACCATTATGAATAATAGACAACTCTTAGAAAACGCCATCAGAAGCAATGAATTTAAAACTGTTGGTGAGCTGATGAAAACATTCGATCCTCTGCAAAATATTTTGCCTGATACAGAGGAGCCTCATGCTATTCCCCAAACTCCTATCCAGCTAGCGATTTCATTGGGCCATATAGAAACTGTACAAGCTATTTTAGAAAACATATCTCATGCTCTTTATAGACAACTCTTAAAAAACGCCATCAGAAACAATGAATTTAAAACTGTTGATGTGCTGATGAAAAAATTCGATCCTCTGCAAAATATTTTGCCTGATACAGAGGAGCCTCATGCTATTCCCCAAACTCCTATCCAGCTAGCAGTTTCATTGGGCCATATAGAAACTGCACAAGCTATTTTAGAAAACACATCTCATGCTCTTGATCGTAATAATGGTAATCTCTTATACATTGCTGTTAGAAAGAATGATCATGCAATGATTACTTTATTACTGGGTTATTTTGGACTATCTCGCGAACGGCGCAAAGGAGAGGAAAAAACTCCCTTACAGCTAGCATACGATGAAAAACATATAGATTGCGTCAAAGCTTTCATCAGTCAACACGCTGATGCGGAAGAATACAAATCTATTGATCCGCAAGCTCAGGCAGAATACAAACTTATTTTGATACAAGCAGTTCAAGACAGTCAGTATAATCTTGTCGAGTTATTACTCGACGTACATACGCCACAGCAATGCCCTGATCCCCAAAAAGGAACATGTTTACACATTGCAGTAAAAAACAATGATCCTCAAATGATTGAACTATTACTCGATTACCAAGGATACCATTACGATAAACATGAATATAAAACAGATAAAGAAACGCTTTTGTTATCGCCTATTGAATTAGCTGCTCATTTAGAACATTGGGAATGTGTAAAACCTTTTGCTATCAGACACAAAGCAACTTCAAAAGATGATGTCACGGCTTATGCTAAAACATTAGAGAGTGTTGTGTCTAACTCCAAAGGGCCTAACAATTTAATTGAGCCTTTGGTAGAAGCAGGAGGCTCTTTGAAAAATGGCGATTTTTATAAGAAATTTAACATTTTAGATGCAGCTATCAAAAGCAAAAATACAACTAAGATAGCCTTGCTTTTATTGTCAGGGTTTGATCCGTTAAAAAGCGAATTTTCATATTCTTATTCTACCATTTATAATCTGAATCATTTCACAAGTAATAGTAAACCTCAGGTACAAGAGTTTCGACAAGCATTTGAGGAAGGCTGGCTGAAGTATAATGATATGATGCTGCTTAAGTTAATACTTCCTTTTCTTTTTCGCTTTCGCCCATTGAATCAGCCTGGATCTGCGTTTGGCAAACGTAATCAACACATCGATCATTTATTCCCAGTGATTATCAGTTTTTTATGGCTGCCAGGCATTCCGTTTCCTGATGCCGATGCTTTTAATGCTTTATCAAATAAAAAAATGATTAATGATGCCGTAGAGAGGCACCGGCTAACTAAACAACCAACCAGCCAAAAAGTCTTTTCCGCAATAGAAAATTTTTTTGAGAATGCTCCTATAACTACGTCAGAGTTAAAATTACTGAATTTAACAATGGCCATTAAAAACAATTGTTCTGAGTTAACGGTCCAACTTATCAGAACAATACCTTCAAAAGGAGCTATTTGGGATCGTTTCAAGCTGGCTATTGAGTTAGGTCATTCTGAAACTGTAAAAGCCATGGTTAATGCGATTGGAAACCTTGATGAAGATATGGAACAATCTAATACTGCTTTAATTATAGCAGTTCAAAAAAGACATTTTAATCTTGCTAAGCTTTTAGTTGATGCAGGTGTTAAAGCCAATACAAGTTCGTTAGTCGCAGCTATTAAAACAGGAAATATAGACTTATCTCGCCTATGTTTGGAAAATTTTAGCAAACAATATCCTGGTGATGATTTCCCCCCTTACTGGTCTTTCAAACTTGCTATTCAAAATAATGATCCTCCCATGATTATTTTATTATTACATTTTAGCACTAAAATCCCCCGAGACCCTGCTATAGAGGAAATAGAGCTCTACCCTATAGCGTATGCTGCTCATTTAGAGTATTGGGATTGTGTAAAAGCACTTACTACTAAAAAAACAGGTAAAAATGATTTTGCAGGATATAGCCTTGCTATCGATTGTGCCGCGGGTGCACGGCGTTATGATATAGTCCGACTTTTAGCTGAAGACGGAGGAAAAACTTTCCAAACAAACAATGACCCCATTTATCTTGCTATCAAAAATAATGATGCAAAAATGATAGCTTTGCTTTTATCATTAGGATTTAAGCTGCTTAGCTTCCGTAATCGTCAAGAAGAGTTTGCATTCGAAAAACAAAAAAATATTTTTCAGGCTGGAAAATCCATGCATCACGATGCAAAACGTTTCATGGTAGTATCGCCATTTCTCTTTCGTGCACTGAATCAGCCTGAGTCTTTCTTTGGTAAAACATATAAAATTACTATAACGTGTAAAGTTGGTGAAACATATAAAAAAAGAGAGTTTGAGATAAAACTCACTGAGGAGTTACTCGAACGAATCGCAAGTTTTTTATGTCCGCCTGGAGCCCAACCTCCCACTGTATTATCAAACAATAACATGATTGCCAAAGCTTCAGCGAAATCAGTTTTGGCTGGTTCTCAAGGTTTATTCCACAAGCACTCTGAAGCTTCCCAAAAATTTCTGAATGAGCTGGGAGAAACAGTAAAAAATAGTTTTCAGGCAGATAATGATGTTAAAGCTTCTGTCAGCCGTTTTCGGAAAAAAAATACGGATCCACAATCCAGAACAATGTTGCTGTTAAGCAAGTTTAAAACGATATGTCCTCCCGTACCGAAAGAAGCAGGGAAAAAAACGCCTGAACAAAAAAATCCCAGTAAAGCTTTATCCAACACTTAACCGGCGAAGAAAAAACGCCGCGACCGCATTAGCCAATGCAATCAAGATAAAAACATGTGTCACTGAAAAGTGTAACGCTAACATAACACTGGTCAGACTGGCGGCAAGTACCATA
Source organism: Gammaproteobacteria bacterium (assembly GCA_035478255.1). GTDB lineage: Bacteria > Pseudomonadota > Gammaproteobacteria > DSM-16500 > DSM-16500 > DATIJJ01. The sequence continues at coordinate 9,888 of DATIJV010000045.1, read as the reverse complement.
AATAATGCATTCATAATATTGTTACAGGCAATCACGCGCGAACGATATTCTGCCTCACTTTTGTATTGCAAAATAGCATACAATGGCACTGCATAAATTCCGCCGCACGCAGCTAACAAAAACAAATCAAGCAGCAAACGCCAACTTTGTAAATGATTTAAAAACTCTGCCAATGTTAATAAATGTTTCGACGCGGGTGAAACATATTCACTTGCCAAAACCAAATCCGTACCAAATATAACCATACCAATCGCCGCAATAGGAACATACGTTGCTCGAATTTTTCCTTTCAACAAACGATTACAAAAAAGAGATCCTGCGCCAATGCCGAATGAAAAACAGGTTAAAAATAATGTCACAACGGTTGGGCCTGCGCCTAATATCACTTTTGCATAAGTCGGAAATTGAGAAAGATAAGTCGCACCGACCAGCCAGAACCAGGAAATTCCTAAAATTGCTAATGCTAATTCGCGATGCTTCATGGTGCGAAAAATAATTTCTTTTGTTTCGATGAAAATATTCCATCGGATTTTGATATGCGGTGCTGCAATTTTTGCGGGTGGAATAAAGCGGCTAGCTGCATAACCAACCGCTGCTGCAAGAACAATGGCAAAAGAAATTAACAAGGGCGCAGCTTGTAATGATGCTAAAATTCCTCCGAGAATAGTTCCTAACAAAATTGCTAGAAATGTTCCTGCTTCAATCAATGCATTTCCAGCCAGCAGTTCATTACTTTGTAATTGATCAGGCAAAATAGAATATTTTAGCGGACCAAAAAAAGCAGCTTGTGTGCCGACTAGAAATAACACAGTCATCAACAGTAAAATACTTTGAAAATATAATCCGATAGCCGCAAGCAGCATCAAAAAAATTTCTGCAATTTTTGTGTAACGAATTAATTTTGTTTTTTCAAATTTGTCTGCAAGCTGTCCTGCAGTTGCTGAAAATAAAAAAAACGGAAAAATAAATACTCCTGCGGCAATCGTAATTAAAATTTCTGAATTTAATTTCAGTGAGTCAGCAAAATTATAGGTAATCAAAATGACTAGCGAATTTTTATAAACATTATCATTGAACGCACCCAAAAATTGCGTGAAGAATAATGGCAAAAATCTTTGTTCTTTTAATAAATTTAACTGATTAGTTACCATACGATTTGCACCTTATAGGTCAATCAAAATATCTTTAAAATTATCAAAATATCTTTAAAATTATATGTCCTCACTGAATACTTACGTACAAATTGAAGCTCGTCATTGCGAGCCGTGTTTTTCGGCGAAGCAATCCAGGCTTTTAAAAACCTGGATTGCTTCGCTTTGCTCGCAACGAAGCCTGGATTGCTTCGCCGAAAAGCACGGCTCGCAATGACGCATTAGTTGACGCCATTGACCGAATACTTACGTAATTATTTTATAACCAGCTGATTTTAAAAAACAAACATTTTCTCTCAAAACCACACAAATCTTAATCCTCGTCTATATTTAATTTATAAGCAAAAAAAACAATATGTTGTTTCGCCGGTATGAACTTTAGGGGGTCGACAAGGTGAGCAATAATTTTAAAAACAATCTTAAATTTATAACACGACACGTGTTTATCTTAATTAGCACGATAGCTATTTCAGAAGCGACTCTTGCTAATCCAGAAGGCGGTGTTGTCGCGGCAGGTTCTGCTACAATTTCACAAAGCCCCGGACTCACTCACATTGAACAATCTTCTGAAAAAGCTATCATCAACTGGCAAAGTTTCAATATCAATGCAGCGGAAAAAACTCATTTTCAACAACCAGTACACGGCATTGCGCTCAATCGTATTAATCCTCACATGGGTGCGTCACAAATTTATGGACAACTCACTGCAACAGGAAAAATTATTTTAGTCAACCAGGCAGGTATCTTTTTTGGTCCAGGCTCGTTTGTTGATGTCGGCGGTATCATTGCATCGACCAGTGATATTTCAGATGCAAATTTTTTAGCGGGCAAATATCATTTTGACAAACCTTCTGAATTCAACGGATCTGTTATCAATCAGGGAACAATTCGTGCAGCACAAAATGGTCTGGTTGCATTAGTCGGACAAGGTGTGCGTAACGATGGATTGATTGAAGCTCGCATGGGAAATGTTGTTTTAGGATCGGGAAATAAATTTACGATTGATTTATATGGCGACCAACTGATCAACTTCAGTGTTGATGAAGCATCATCTGCTGCAGGCATAGACCACCAGGGAAAAAAATTAACCGCTGGCGTGGAAAATAATGGAAAGATCATTGCAGATGGCGGAAAAATTTTAATTTCAGCACGCTCGGCCCGTAATGTTGTAGACAATGTTATTAATATGAGAGGCGTTGCACAAGCCAAAGGGGTTTATCAACATGGCGGTGAAATTATTTTATCAGGAGAAGGGGGTACAGTTAGAGTTTCTGGAAAAATTATTGCAACAGGAAAACGTTACACTCAACGCGGCGGTAAAGTAAAAATTTCTGGAGATAATATTGTGATTGAATCGCCGGCTGAAATTGATGTGAGCGGCTCACGCGGCGGTGGAGAAATTTTAATTGGCGGAGATTATCAAGGTAAAGCAATGGCCTCCAATTTACCGAATGCTAAAACAACTTATGTCGAACAAGGTGTCAATCTCAAAGCAGATGCCATTAATCAAGGCGACGGCGGAAAAATCATTGTCTGGGGCGATGATGCAACTTTCTTCCATGGAAATCTCTTCGCACGTGGCGGTCAATACTCGGGTAACGGCGGCTTTGTTGAAACATCTGGACATTATTTAGATGTTACGAATGCAAGTATTAACTTGCTTGCACCTTACGGAAAAGCTGGCACATGGTTATTGGATCCAATCGACGTCACAATTAGCAACAGTGCTGCATCTAATTCAACTTATAGTAATGGAGGCTATGGATTCTCAGCAAATCCCGCGAATATATTAGCCAGTCAATTAATGACTGCTTTACAAAGTGGAAATGTCTCTGTATCAACTTCCGGCACCACGGGAGGAGGTAACGGTGATATTGCAGTCAATGCAGCTTTGACATGGGATGCCAGTACAACGTTGACATTATTTTCAGTGCGCAACATTTATCTCAATGCAGATATTACTGCTTATAACGGTGGTTTATCGTTGACTGCAATCAATGGCGCGCAAAGCATGACAGGCGGGACAATCGGTAGCGGCACAATTGGCGGTGCAGTTGGAACGCTCACTGCAAATATTAATGTAAAAGATTTCACCTTATCACAAGGACAATGGTTTCAACGTGCAGTTTCACTTCCTGTACTCAATGTCTCAAATAATTTTACTATCGCAGGTGGATCAACTTATAACGGAAATTATGCGGCTCAATTTACCCGTCTGAATACGACATCTGGAACAGGCGGTATAACAGATGTATTTGGATTACAGGGAGTCGCAACAGGCACTCTCTCAACCAGTTACAGTATTGCCAATAATATTGATGCCAGTAAAACCTTGTATTGGAATTCAGGTGCAGGATTTAATCCTATTGGTACAGATGCAACCAACAAGTTCACGGGTGGTGTCACCGGACAGAATTTTGTGATTGATAGCCTCTATATTAATCGTCCTTCCACAACATACGTCGGTTTATTTGGCGTTACAAATGCTGTCAGCGGAATAGGACTGACTAATGTATCTATTACCGGCGGACTTGAAGTAGGCGCTTTGGCAGGCAGATTAGATACTGGCGATATCAGTAATTCTTATTCCACAGGGAAAGTAGTGGGTACGCTTTCTTCTTCCACTTCAGGAACAGGCGGGCTGGTGGGTACACAACCTGGTGGAAGCAGTATTCTCACATCTTATAGCGGTGCAAATGTGTATGGAGTTTCAAACGTAGGCGGTCTGGTTGGCTATACAAATTCTGCTTTAGGGGACCAGGATGTTTATGCTTATGGTAATGTGACTGGAACATCAAATGTCGGTGGATTGGTCGGAAAAGGGGGAAGCAATATCTCTATTGATAGAGCTTATAGCAGTGGTCAAGTCAAAGGAACAAGTTCTATCGGCGGCTTGATTGGGGTGAATCTTGGCTCTACTCTTTTTATCACCAATAGTTTTTGGGATGTGACAACCTCAGGTTTGGGATCAGATGGTTCAACGAGTGGCAGCGCAGGAGGAACGGGTAAAAACACAGCCAATATGACAACTGCTGCAACATTTAGCGGTTCAACCTGGAACATTACAAGCACCATTGAAACAGATAATACGCAGCCGGCTACGACTTGGTTTATCTTCCCCAGTTATACGCGTCCTATTTTAATGATGGAATTCAGCACTTCTATTAAAAATCCTCATCAATTGCAATTAGCTGGAACAACTTTAAATGCAAATTATACATTAGCTAACGATATTGATATGACGAGTGTCCGTAATCCCAGTGATATTTGGGCAACGACGCCAGGATCCACCACAAGCAATACATCAATCGGTTTTATTCCTATTGGTTATTCTTCAGCTTATACCGGTACGTTTAATGGTCAGGGAAATTTTATTAAAAATCTCTACATCAATACGACGAATAGTAATATTGCAACCAACATCGGATTATTTTCTTCTATCGGTAACGGATCAACAGGGACTGTACAAAATGTTTATTTATCGAATGTAGAAGTTCGCACGAATAATCAAACAACAGGCGGTTTGGTGGGTCTTGTCGCCCAGGGTGGTTTAGTCAGTGATTCAGGTGTCACGTCAGGCTCTGTTTTAAGTAACGAAAATGCGTTAGGTGTCGGCGGTTTGGTCGGAATCAATCGCGAAGATATCCGCAGGTCCTATAGCGGTGCGGATGTCAGCGGCCAGGAAGATGTAGGAGGATTGGTCGGGATCAATAACAATTCCACAGGAATTTCATCATTAATTGATAATAGCTACGCATATGGAACTGTTTCAGGCAGAAGATACGCAGGCGGTTTGGTCGGAAATAATGGTGATAACTCAGGCGGTACAGCTGCCATACAAAACTCTTGGAGCAGCGGATTAGTGATTAGTACGAATGCGGAAGGTGGAGGTTTAATCGCTCATCAAGGCGCTTCAGGCGCTTCAACCAGTAATAGTTATTGGGACACACAAACTTCAGGCCAGGCAAGCAGTGCAAGCGGCACTGGATTAACAACATCACAAATGATGACACAATCAAATTTTTCAGGTTGGGATTTCAGTACAGTCTGGTTTATTCCAAATTATGGCGATACAACGCTGGCTTATACCCGTCCTTTGCTGCGCTCAGAAGCCAGCACGAGTATTCGTAATGCACATCAATTACAACTCGTTGCTTCTGGTTTATCTGCCAGTTATACACTTGCCAATGATATTGATATGAAAAGTGCCATGAATAATGCTTCTGATGTTTGGGGAACGGTCGCTAAAGTATCCGGTGCTGGATTTGTGCCGATTGGGAATGGTGCAAATAGTTTTACTGGAAGTTTTAACGGTAATAATGACTTAATTGATAATTTATATATGAATAACAACAGGAGTGCTAGTTATTCTTCCCAGGACATCGGATTATTTGCCAAGACAAATGGAAGCACTCTTCGAAATATCGGTTTAACGAATGTGGATTACACTGCCCAATTTAATTTAGGCTCTCTGACTGTGGAATTTGTAGGTGCTTTGGTCGGTACAGATGGCTCAACGACTTTTAATAATAATTTTAGTACCGGAAGCATCACTGCCACTACGGGTTCGACAAATATGGCTGTCGGCGGCTTGATTGGATTTGCTACCGGAACAGGAAATTATATCAATTCTTATAGTAATGCGAATGTGAATCTGACAGCTACGACCAGCCTGGGTATCAACTATGCCGGTGGTTTTGTTGGCACACTATCGAGTGGTACAACATTGCAATCTTATGCGACAGGGAATGTATCTGGCACTGCAGCAAGCGGCGGCGTAGTCAGAATAGGCGGTTTTGTTGGAGATGTTTCAATTACTGCTACTGTGAATAATGCGTATAGTCTTGGTAATGTCACAATCAATTCCACAAACAGCAACAGTTATGCAGGCGGCTTTGCGAGTCACAATGCAGTGACAAATGGAATCACTAATTCTTATAGTTCAGGTGTCATTACCAGCAACAACGCAGGCCCTACTGTCGGTGGTTTTCTGGGAGCCAATCAAGCGAATATTTCTTCCGCGAATGATTACTGGGATAGCTCAACATCACCCAGTGTTGCAAGCGGAACAGGTACGACATCCGGTGCTGGTAATGTGATTGGAACTGCAAAAACAACTGCGCAAATGATGCAGTCCGCGCAATTTTCAGGTTTTACATTTGATCAACCGGGTGTACTCAGTACTTATAGCATCTGGTATATATTTAATGGATTCACACGCCCGATCTTGAAAATGGAAAACAGCAGTGTAGTGCGCAATGCACATCAATTGCAATTAATGGAAATGAATCTCGGCGGGGATTATGTATTAGCAAATGATATCGACACGTATAACAATTTCCATAATGTATCTGATATTTGGGGAACAAACGCAGGTGTCAGCGGTGCAGGTTTTGTGCCGGTTTCCTTATCTTCTGGTGCTTCGTTTGTTGGACGTCTCTTTGGCGGAAATTCTCAATATGCTATTAGCAATCTCTATATCAACAGTTCTTCAGGCAGTACTGTCGGGTTAATCAGCAGCAGTAGCAGTGGTTCGGTTATTTCAAATATTGGATTAATCAATCCAGTTGTGAGCGGACAGGGTACGGTAGGTGCTTTAGTGGGAGATAGCTCAGGCACAATTTACGATAGTTATGCATCAGGCGGTACTGTAACGGGCGTTTCTGCGGGAGGGTTGATTGGCCAAATATCAGCGGGCTCGATTGATCGTTCTTATAGCAGTAACAATGTATCCATTAGCACGGGTAATGGAGGCGGTTTAATCGGTATATTTTCTAGCGGGACCATCGCCGTCAGTAACTCTTATGCGACCGGAAATGTGACTGCCAGTAATGGTACTGTAGGAGGATTCCTGGGTTCGACAAGTTCTTGCTCCAATTGCACGCTGACTAATAATTACAGCACAGGTGCACTGACACTCACAGGCCCTGGCTCAGCGGGTGGTTTTGCAGGTTTCTTAAACACAGGCACTACGACTTTATCAAATAATTTCTGGGATAGTACGACAGCAGGCGCTTCTTTCAATGACAGTGGTACTCCTGGGGATGTTGCGGGTATTACTAAACTAACAACTACGCAAGCCTTAACTTTATCCACTTACACTAACTGGTTAATTAGCACAGGAATGACAGGCCCAACACCGTCTAACCAACCCTGGTTTATGACGGATGGACAAACTCGACCGATATTGTCATCCGAATGGCAGAATAACATCCGCACAGCACATCAACTACAATCGATGAAAGCTGCACTTGGTGCAGATTATACGTTAGAAAATAATATTAATTTAACAAGCTCGCTGAATAATGCCAAAGATATTTGGGCAACTAACGGTACTTCAAGCGGTAATGGATTTTCTTCGACAGGTATTTTTGCAGGAACACTGGATGGAGAGAACCATATCATCAGTAATTATTATTCCAAGAATGGTTCTCTGTTCGGGCAAATGATCGGAGCTTCTGCAAAAAATGTCGGTCTTGAAAATGCAGTGATTAATGTGACGGGTGCAAGCGGCACTGTCGGAGGCTTGGTTGGCACATTTGGACAGCGTTATGATGCAGGCACTGTCGCGAAATCTTACCTGAACAGCGTCTATACTACCGGACAAATTACTTTTACAGACAATACTTCAGGAAGTGGAACTTGGTATGCGGGCGGTTTGATCGGTCAGGGTGGGCAAGGTGTTATTCTTTCTTCTTATAGTTTAGCTAATGTCGTCAATAATTCTAATGTATCAGCGACTGCAGCACCTAATTTAGGTGGATTAGCGGGAGAATTAACAGGATCTGTTTCCAGCGGAGGCACGGGAAATATTATGCTCACTGCTGATTCCTATAGTGGCGGCTTGGTTTCACAAGGTTCAGGCTCCTCAGTTGCCGGTGGATTTTTAGGATCGCAAAATCAAGTCATTGGAACATTTAACTATTGGGATACACAAACTTCAGGTCAAGCAAGTGGTATTAGTTCAGGTTCGATTACAGGTTCGTCTCCCCTAACAGGAAGAACGACCGCTCAGTTGCAAGATACGTTACCGAACGGTTTTTCTTCCTTTATTTTTGGACAAGTAGGAGGTGATGGCAGCAGCGCAAATGGTTCTTATCCTTATCTTTTAAATTTCTATCCCAATACACCGCGTGTGATTTCAGGATTTACGCCGAGCGGCAGTAATAACACAGCACAACTCGCTTATAACGGCAGCAATATCACACCAACTTATACTGGCAGCAACAGTTTCTATTATTATTTATTATCAAACGGCACAGTGGCTGACAGCAATCCCTTCATTGTTTATACCACAACTGGACCTGCAGCCAATCTCGTTGCACTTGCACCCGCAAGCGGCGCTAGCACGACTGGATTAAATATGTCTGCAAATACAGTCACAATCGGTGGAGGTAACACTGCAACAATTTCAAATACGGACCTCGATACAGCAGGAGACTCTGCTTTAAGCTCCAATATTCTTTATACCGTTACCAGTAATAATTTAGTCCTAAATAGCAGTATTAGTTTAACAACAACAGCCAATACGACTTATAACATTAATGGAACGATTACACCGGCTAGCGGTAATTTGGGAACGATATTATTTAACGGGCCAGTTTTATTAGGAACTAATTTAACACTGAATGCAGGCAGTAATAATATAACTTTTGGCAACACATTAAATGGGGCATTTAGTTTAATAGCCAATACATCTGGCACAACAGCTTTCAATGGAATCGCTGGAGGTAGTGCTGCTTTAACGAGTATTACAACAGACTCTTCTGGCGGAACGAATATCGGTGCAAATATTACAACAAGCGGCGCACAAACCTATAATGATGCTGTCAATTTAACGGGTGATAGTACATTACAATCAAACAGCAGCGGTGATATACACTTCAGTTCAACACTGGATGGTGGACAAGCATTAGTGGTTAATACAGCAGGTGTGAGCTTCTTTGGTGCAGCAGTTGGTGGATCAAGCGCTCTTACTAGTTTAACCACTAACTCAGGCGGTTCAACCAGTATTGCTTCAAATATTTCAACAACGGGCGCACAAACATTTAATGATGCAGTGACATTAACGGGCTCAGGAACATTTGCTTCATCGGGTAGTGGTAATATTGGATTTGCATCGACATTAAATGGCGCGTTTGATCTCGTTTTCAATACTTCAGGCATTACATCATTTGGCAATGTTGTCGGTGGTTCATCTGCATTAAATAGCTTAACAACCAATGCAGGCGGTTCAACCAGCATTGGTGCAAATATCACAACAGTCAATGCACAAACCTTTAATGATGCTGTCAATTTAACAGGTAATAGCACGTTAGCGAACAGTAGTGGAGACATTCAATTTAATTCGACGTTAAATGGTGGACAGGCATTAACAGTTAATTCAAGCGGTGTCACTCTCTTTGGTGCAGCGATCGGTGGATCAAGTGCTCTTGCTAGTTTAACCACTAACGCAGGCGGTTCAACCAGCATTGCTTCAAATATTTCAACAACGGGTGCACAAACCTTTAATGATGCAGTGACATTAACGGGCCCTGGAACATTTGCTTCATCCGGCAGTGGTAATATCGGATTTGGCTCGACATTAAACGGCGCGTTTGATCTCGTTTTAAATACTTCAGGCATTACCTCATTTGGCAATGTTGTCGGTGGTTCATCTGCATTGAATAGCTTAACAACCAATGCAGGCGGTTCAACCAGCATCGGCGCAAATATTACAACAGTCAATGCACAAACC
>DATIJV010000044.1:0-21285 GCA_035478255.1 Gammaproteobacteria bacterium | reverse complement strand
AAGTTAAGAAAAAACCGGCTTAGAGCGTCATCCCGGAATTTACTCACTCTTGATTCGCGCTTTTTGCGAATTTAGAGTGAGTTAATGTCCGGGATCCACCCAAATGATAAGTAGATCCCGGACATTAAGTAGCGCTAGATTCGCATAAAGCGCTCATTAAGCGCTACTAAATTCCGGGATGACGCTCTAATTTTAGCTCCCTAACTTAATAGCAGTACCCCTTTCCCCTTCCTCCAAGTGTTTTTCTTGGAGGAAGGGGGAAGGGGGAAGGGGAATGAGGATATGAACAGTGTACTAACACTATCCATTCCGCGGGCCCGCTGTCATTTCCCCGGGCCCGCTGTCACCTTCTCCTCCAACTTCTTTTGCTCCCTTAAAACATTTTCATTTTGCCGCTGTGTTTTATACGAATTGACACCAATCGCCTGGGCCTGATTTTCCGTCAGGCTGGCCTCAACTTTTTGCCGGCATTTTTTAGCTTCATCTGCTGTCGGTTTACGCTCAGGATTTTTCGCAGCAAGATCTTCCGCCGCTTGCTGGACTGCTTTCGCTCTCAAATCCAACTGTGTCAGTTTTTGTTTTTGCATGTCTGCCAGAGTTTCCAACCGCTGAATATGTCCGCCCGCCGGCTGCACACCTTTTTCATCCTTAAACGGAACCGTCAGAAAAGGATCTCTATCCGCTGACATTCCATCTTTGGAATCTTTATTTTCTCCCTGAATTAATCCATCCAGCGCAGACAATTGAATAGCGCCTGTTTCTTGTGTTTTAGCAATCACAGCGCGTTTTGCTTCTATATCATCCAGCTCTTTGGCAAGGACCAACTGTTTTTCATCCGGCGTATTCGCAGTTTTATAATCCGGTACCGCATCGTCAATAAATTTCTTCATCGCCCGTTCTTCAATTTTTCTATCTTTTTGTTCTGGAGTCATGCTATCGAGCGGAACAGGAGCAGCAGGCGCCGTTCCAAAAGCAGGACGAGCTGACAATTCTTCTTCCGCTTTCGCGCGTGCATCCTGATATTTGCCTTCCAGGTTTAAATCTTTTTGTTCATCTAATTTCTTAAGAGCAGTATCAACTTTTTGTTCCATCTCTGTACTATTTTTTCCTCCTACCGTATTTTTTACGAACTGTTTCTCCATTTGTATTTCAAGATCAAACAGCTCTTTAATGGCTTTACCTTTTTTTGAATTCGGGTCCTTGGCCTGCTGTGTCTTCAAATACACTCGTAAATTTGCATCAATCTTCATTGGAATGCCGCGCGCTTGCGATTCAAGCATAACAGCAGTCAATCGTTCTTTCACATAAGATGCATTAATAAACCGAGGCTCTGATTCTTCTTTACCTTGATGTTGTTCATAAAATTCTGTCACTTCAGGCTGAGCCAATATAGCTTTACAGCCAGGTTTTAAAAACCGCATGAGTTCTAATGCATGGCCGAATTCTTCCCGGTATTTTGCAGGATCAGAAGACATAGGAGGCTGCGGTCTCACTCCAAGACGGGTCACTTCAAACATTCTTCCCTTGAAGGGCTCTGTCTGACATTCAAAAAGACGACCGCTAGATTCTTGCAGTCTTTTCATTTCACGGCGAAAATCATCTTTATTCTCTGTCTGAATATAAAGATTACTGCTGTCTTTCTTAAGATCTTCTTCAGTGAGTGAAACATCTGTCGGCTTGAAAAGATATCTCTCATGTTTTTTGCCCCACGGAGCGTAGTTAAATCTCTCTGCTTCTTCCAATCCCAGCAGCAATCTTTTGTTGGCACTGAAATCGCGGTCATGCTGATTTTTTAAACGCAGCTGCAGCTCATGAGCTGATGTATCCAGCTCATCGGTTTCAAATTCTTTTAGTTTGTCTGCTGTCTTCTTTTCAAAAGTTTTTGTTTTTTCTTCAGGAAGACCAGAAGCAGAACTAACGGCTTTTTTTATGTTTTCATTTGTCTGTTTGAAAAGTTCTTGCCAATCTTTCTGCTCCCATGGGCCAGTATTTTTGACTGCCTTGTCATACATTTCTCCTGCATTGCTGACTAATTTTTTGAGCTCGGCATCAATTTGATTTCTCACTGTTTCTTGCATACCCAAAGCTTTCATCTCTTCCATGACAGTTGATTGGTACGCGAGAAACTCTTTGCCGTATTTCGTCTCAGCAAAAACAAGATCATTTATTTGAGGTTCAAAACCTGCGCCCATCTTTTTTAACTCTGTAGAATGAGCGCTGGCTTTTTGAAAACTGGTCGCAGCAGGATCTTTTCGTTGCATAGATAAAAACTCCTCTGAATTCTAGTCAGATATTATACAATTATATACCAATAGACTTAATTTTTATATGGCTGGGCCTAAATCTTTGCTTTTTGCTTCAGCCACATAAATTTTCACGTCACCTGGAGTAGGAGTATAGTGTAGTATTTCCAAAGGCTTACCGAACTGATCGCCCAAAACCTGTAACTCCACCCATGCAGTACGGACCATTTTGTCAAATCCAGCGAATTCAATGACCCAGCCGCGTTTATAAACTTCGCGGGCTATAGCTCGTGCAGTTTGCATGGCGTCCTCTAAAGTTCTCTCATGAGAGAATAAATCAATGGGAGCACCAACGATACAACAACCGCGATCATAGACATGATAATGTTTGCTAACACCTTCCAGATTCAGGGTCTTTAATGGCCCGGGGAAATCCAGATTATAAACGTCCCAAATGGTCAAGGTCGCAAATCGCTGCAATAAATAATAGATTTCGTTTAATGTGATGGGACGTTCGAGAATCTCGCCCATATCGGGCAGAGGCAGATTTTTTCCGAGCGCTTCCCACACTTCTGCTTTTAATTTTCTGTAGAGATGACTGTTTTCATCCATTCGCAAACGCGGATTAATTGTCAAATCAAATTCGGTGGTGAATTGGTCAGTCTCATCGTTTATTGCGGTAATGAGGATTTTGTAAGATCCTTGCGTGTCAGCGGCAGGAATCCCGTTGATGATTCCATCTGTGGTGCAGATTAATCCTTTGGGTAAAGGCGAACCGTTGATTAATTCAGCGCGGAAAATTATTTTGCTATCGGATTCAATAAATTCGAGAAGTCTTAAAGGACCGAACGCCGCACCTTCGTTGACGATTTGTGGAGGGATGGGTTTTTTCAAAGTAAAGGATTCTGCCATGTGTTTGTGCCTTTGTTTGGTTTGAAATAATGCCTAAAAATGATTAGTGAGAGGTATATTTTATTTTTTATACCTCCTTCCCCTATCCCCTTCCTCCAAGAAAAACACTTGGAGGAAGGGGGACGTTCTAATTCAGCACATCTGTATCGGAGCGTCCCCCTTCCTCTAAACGCGCTTTTCGTTTGGAGGAAGGGGATAGGGGAAGGAGGTATAAAAAGCATCAAAAGCAAACCTCACACCACCCACTCATAAATCTCCACCGTCTGCGGCATACACTTCATACAGGTCTTCCCGCATTCCGCTTCTTTCATAAACTTGCGAATACACCCTTTCCGCACCCAATGCATCATCATATTCCGCAGCACATCCGAATCACAATTAAAATGTGCTGACAATTTTGCAATACTCGCAATTTTAACTTCCTTTAAATAAGTTTTAATTTCGAGCAAATTCATACCGACTCACTCCCAACATCGAAAATAACATCACTCCCGCCATGCCAATCAACCAATAAAAAGAAGACTTTGGATGATACACAAACGTCATCATCTGATAAAACCCGACAGCCACGCAATAGGCAACACCTGTCGTCCAAACCACTGAAAAAATCGCCCAGCCGCGATGCACTTCCCGCAGCATCGCGGCCGTCGTTGACACACAAGGAAAATACAATAACACAAATAATAAATACGCAATCGCGCTTAAGCTTCCGCCAAACCGCTGATACATGATCCCATACACATCTTTCGTTAATGTATGCACCGGCGCTTTTGCCAAGACGGGATTGGTGAGCGAATGTCCCAACTCACTCAAATTCGTGCCGATCGATAAAACCGCTTCTCGCAAACCACCCCAAAAATTAAACGTATCCAGCGGCGCCGCCGTCAAATGCCCCACCTGACTATAAATTGTATTCAATGTTCCAATCACAACTTCTTTCGCAAGCACCCCCGTTACCAGACCCACTGTCGCCGGCCAATTATCCTGATGAATTCCCATCGGCGCAAAAATCGGCGTTATCGCACGCCCAATTTCAGACAACAGGGAATTCGCACTTCCCTCCCCGCCATTCAAAGAGCCATCCAGATTAATCGCATTCAACGCACCTATCAAAACACAAATTGGAACAATCAATTTTCCTGCACGAAAAACAAAGCCTTTCAAGCGCTGCCAGGCATGCAATAAAACCGTTTTGACATGCGGAACATGATACGGCGGCAATTCCATCACGAGCGGCGCGGGTTCGCCTTTTAACACAGTTTTACGCAGCATGAATCCCGTCAGCATCGCCATACCAATTCCCGTTAAATACAGCATGAAAACAATATTCTGCCCGTTTCCCTGAAAAAACGCCGCCGTAAAAACCGCATAAATCGCAAGTCTCGCACTGCACGACATGAATGGACTCATCATCACTGTGAGAATTCGATCACGTTTATTTTGAAGCGTGCGCGCTGCCATCACAGCAGGCACATTACAGCCAAAACCAATAATCATCGGCACAAAAGATTTTCCAGGCAATCCCAGCGCGCGCATTAAACGGTCCACAACAAACGCAGCGCGCGCCATATAACCTGAATCTTCAAGCAAAGCGAGAAACAAAAACATCGCACCAATCACAGGAATAAAAGTCAGCGTGGTATTTAAACCTTTCCCCACACCGTTTGCCAGTAATGCCGTCAGCCAAGAGGGAAACCCAAGTCGAGTAAAAATATATTCACCGCCCTGCACGAAAATCGTATCACTGCCAATATCAAAAAAATTCTGAAACGCACCGCCAATATTGATCGCGAAAAAAAACATGCAATACATGACACTTAAAAAAATCGGAATGCCGAGCAGTCGGTTTAAAACAATGTTATCGAGACGTTTCGTCCAGGAAACACGGGATTCTGCGGTTTTTCTGACACTTTTTTCCAGTATTTGTTGAATATAACGATAACGCGCATCCGCCAGTAAAATATCAGCATCTTCCTTTAATTCCTTACAAATGTTAATTTGCTGGTCTTTCACGTACCATAAAATACGCGGATCGACCTGGCTCTTTGCGAATACATCATTTTCCAGTAAACGAATCGCCAGCCATTCAGATGAAACATACTGGGTTATATTTTTAATTGCCTGTAAAATATTTTTTTCAGTATGAATATCACGAGGCGGATTTTGTTGATTATTTAAAATGGCATGAATAATAGCCGGTTTTAATATCTGAATGCCTTTTCCTTTATGTGCTTCGAGCGGAACGACGATACAGCCTAATTCTTTTTCGAGCGGATGTAATAAAATTTTCATCCCGCGATGATGCAAAACATCCATCATGTTGATCACGACTAAACAAGGGACCTGCATTTCCAGCAATTGCATGGTGAGATAAAGATTTCGTTCGAGATTACTGGCGTCAAGAATATTGACGATTAAATCGGCTTTACGACTTAAAATATATTCGCATGCGATACGCTCATCGAGAGAAGACATTTCATTCGCAGAGGTCAAAGAATACGTGCCAGGTAAATCGATGACTTCAACGGTGGTATCCTGATATTTAAAAAAACCGGTTTTGCGCTCCACTGTCACACCCGGCCAGTTTCCGACACGTTGATGCGCACCGGTCAAGGCATTAAATACCGTGGTTTTTCCAGAGTTGGGGTTACCCACTAAGCCAATGGACAGTAATTTCATGTGAATACCTGCTCGATATGCAAGATACGCGCTTCATGTTTGCGAAGACTTAAGCTAAAGCCGCGGACTGTGATTTCAATCGGGTCGCCTAAAGGAGCGATCCGAGTAACAATAAATGAAGTTCCAGGCAATAAACCCATAGCGATGAGGCGCTGACGATAACCTGGCTCGCCGGATTGAATACGGAGAATCCGGCCTCTATCACCTGTTTTCATTTGCGTGATATGCATGTAATCCCTTGATTAAATTATTAAAAATAAGAGCATGGAAAATGAGGATTCGTCATTGCGAACCCACGTCTTTTGCGGGTGAAGAAGCCAATCCAGGCTTTTGAAAAGTCTTGCTTCGCTCGCTCGGATTAGTATCTGATTTCTCAAGGGGTGCTGTCAATACAATTGAGAATTATTCTCATCTAGGCAATAAGCTGCTGGATGAGTATAATAAAGTATAACTAAGAAGGATAATATAAGCATATTTTAAGAAATATCGCTTATAATGGTTAAAGCAATGCCAAGATTTAAGTAATCTATTATTTGATGAGGGTGGATAAAATGCAAAGAAAATCAAAATCTGGTGATGAAATCCGATCAGACATAAACTATGAGCTTATCTACTTCCTTAACGAGATATTAACCAAGGAACCCATACAACTCCTTGGCGATCCTAAGGGTTTGGCAGCAATAAAAGCAAGTTTGAAGAAGTGTTTAAATACCCGCGAGAATAGTCCTACCTATACCCTACTAGAAATAAAAGGCGCACTCACAGCGGCTTTTCTAAGAAATGACATTTCCAAGCAGGATGATTTAAGCTTTGATATCGGCCAAGTTAAAGACAATAAGAATAAGGATCTCAGCCTTCATCATCATTTATATATTGCTTTACATCGAGGACTAAAAGATGATCCTATTAATGCCGTCACGTTGATTACAAACTTACAGAAAGTTAATGTAACGAAAGCAAGGCAAAAGCTTCTTACACTGGACAACTCTGCTGTTCAAAATTTCATGACAGTGGAAGTCATTAAAAATCTTGCAAGTGAATATAAAGAACTTCCTGATCTCAAAAATCAGCTGGAGAAGCACAGAACTACCATAAGTAGATTATTAGCGAATGCTAGACGAGACAATGACCAATCAACAGCTGACAATCTTATTAGAAGTATAACAGGTATGCTAAAGAGCGTTATTACAGATAATAATAAAATTATAAAGCTTCCTCCTAACTTAGATGGCTCTCCTCAACTAAACACCCTACTTCAAAACAACGGAGATACCGTACGTCAAGTCCAGGCCCAGGAAGCTCAAGCTAAAGCTAAAGCTGCAGAGAAAAAACCTGAAGATAAAAAAGAGGAAGCCAAGAAAGAAGACAAAAATGCTGCGGCAAAAAAAATAGTTGATGAGCTTGCTGCCGAATTAAGAAATGAGCAGATAAAAACAATATTATCTCAAGAAGCTGTCTTGACACAGATTCAAGCCTTGACAAAACTTAACACTCTGTATCCTAATATCAATTTGATTAAACAAGATTTACAATCGCTTATTCAGACAGGCAGCTTTGCTACAAAGGGCGAGGCCGTTCTGAATACTAAAATCGACACACGATGGGAGTACTTCTACGGGGAAGAATTACAAGCTGCATTGAAAAAACTCAACCCTACAGTTACAGGAAACATCGCACAGGCACCCGCTAAACGAGCTGAGACTAAAGATGAAAAAATTGACGCAAAAGGAGAACAAAAGATTCCGCCGGCTCATGAGGAAAAAGATAAAAATCCTGATCCATTACAAGACGCGAGAAAGGTTGTTGATTCTCTTATCCAACAATTAACCGGCAAATCAGGACTCACTCAGGAATATCTCGCTGAAAAACTAAATAACGACAAGGTTCTTCAGGACATTCAAACCGTTTTGAAAGAAAAAGAATACAAAAATAATCAAGGAAAGCTTAGCGAACATCTGAGTGTCGCAGTTTTAACCGGCAATTGGCCGGCTGACATGGAGCAGCATACAACTATACATGCTATTAAGCAGACATATAACTTATATTTAGGTGCGATAGGAACGCTTACTCAAGCTGTTCATAATAACGCACGAAAAGAGAAAGAGGAACAGGCAAAGAGAGAGAAAAAGGAAGAGAAAGCAGAAGCAGATCCATTACAAGATGCAAAAACAGTTGTTGATACGCTTATCGAAAGACTTAAAAAAATTCCGGCAATTAATGCTCTGGGTGGTGAAGAGAAACTTAAAGGAATATTGAACGAAGCAACCGTTCTTCAGAAAATCCGAGATTTGAGTCAAAATAAAGAATTACATCCTACGCTTTCTGACTTCAGCGATGCGTTATACAATCTCATTTTATATAAAGATCATGGTGGTAAATATAAAAAATATCTAGAAAGCAAAAATCTTAGCGAAACGGAATTTTGGCAAAAAGGAGCCTATCCAGAAGCCTTGCTAACACCTTTGACCCAACTCAACACAAATCTTAATACTAAGGCTGGAGAGATTGTTTCTAATGTTCTTTCCATGCTTAATCTTCCTGCTGCCTATGACAAGAGCATCCTAAAAAATACCTTAGAATCGCGGGTTAATAAATCGAATTTAGGGGACATAGCAAAAAATATTACTCCCGAAGCGCTTAAAACACTGCTAGAAAAGTATTTAACGATAAATCAAATTAACTCCGACACTATGTTAGATCATTTCAATAATGATGGCAAAATCAAAACAAGCTTAACTGAGGAGCAAAGATCAAGCTTAGCAATACAGCTTGTTACCTTAAATAAGGCTGCAGCAGCGAAAGCTGCAGAAAAAGAAAAAGAAGACAAGGAAAAAGAAGACCCGACCAAAAATCTGCTTGAGAAAAATCAGAAAGCTCTTATAGTGGAATTAAAGAAAGATATAGATACGGCAGACGTTATATTGCGGAGACATCCAGTCGCATTAGACCATCTGGCGCGTAAGATCGAACGGGGGGATGATGGATCAATATTTGCAAATACACTCCTTCAGAATCTATTAGAGTCACCAGAAAAACTCGTACACAACGCAGCAGGGGATAAGACCAAGGACCCTCTCCTGGAGAACAAGGATGTAGTGGACGCTTTAGAAGAGTTACGGGTTGCGTATCAAGGCTCCTCTAAGATGAAAATGAAAAAAGAACAGAAAGGGAAAGGGTTGGGCGATAAACATGTGGATGACGAATCTAAAAAAATCCCTACCGCACCTCCGCTCAAACCTAACGACGCTAAAACAACAGCATCTGATGCAATTAAAAAATTGAAAGCTGAAGCCAAAAATATCGAAGGCAAATTTCCATTAACAGGAACGTCAACAGATTTCTTTCAGAATTACAACAGTGCAACAGAAGAAAAGGAAGCAAAGCCGCAATTTAAAAAACTGAATGAGGGCATTCATCATCTCGCAAAAAATACCGAGAACGCTAATCTCCACAAAAGCGAGGGTTTAGCAACCTTTGTTAAAAAGTTATTTGATCCTGAAAAATATCCAGACAAAGATGCTGTGCTCAATAAGCTAAGTGAAGCAGCACCAGTAACTCTAGGAGTAGGAGCGAAAGTGCCTAAAGCGATGCAGGAAATGGCTGATGAAATCGGTAAATTAAACGAAGCTGAAAATATCGCGCAACTTAGAAATAAGTTTGATTCAACATATCAACGCGCCACTCAGGAATTAGATGGATATAAAAAAGCAACCCAAGCATTAATAGGTCAAGCCAATGATACACTCGGCAAACCTGATCTAACTGAAGCCGCTAAAAAAGAAGCAAATGCAGCTAAAACAAAAGCAGAGGAATCTTTGAAGAAGTGCGGCGAAGCTGAAAGAGAACTACAAAGATTAGCTGCAGCAGCGCACCCTAAACCAGGAGAAATTCCCACATTTAAAGACGCTCAGACTAAATTTGCCGCATTACATAAGCCCCTAAACGCAGTAGCCGGCAGTTTAAGAGAAATTGCTGAAAATAACACCCAAATCACCAAACAACTCAACGATGCATTGGCGGCACCAGCATGGGACCCTGCATGGACTCGATATATCTGTACTCGTTCTTCTGCTACGATTGGCCCGCGTCGTGATCTTGGCGAGAACAAAGATCAGCAAGAGGCAAGATACGCCATATCAAAAGGTCTCGTGAAGGATTTGGAAACCACCTATAAGCGCTTGCGGAAGGATTTAAAACAAGCTGCAGAAGGCAGTTTTTTAGCTCACAAGGCTTTATCAGAAGCACATGAAGCTACACTTAAACTGCATCAAGCTTTAAAAAACCAAGCCGAAGATAAAGGGCCAGACTCTGTTCACAGCAAAGACCCGAAGTTAGCCATAACCCTGCACGAACTGTCTACACATTTTAAGCAGTTAGCCGATGATATGAACACCCTCAAGGCAAAATCATTTGATCACCGAGTCAAAGAACGCTTTTTTTCTGCTGATGCATTCATGGCAAGTAAAGAAGAATTTGAGCAATGGACAACACATTTTACAGCAGGAGCTCGCAACAGGCCTGCTCCTTTGTATATAGGTGCTACAAATGCTTATGATCCCAACAAGCCAAGATTTCTCACTGTAGATTTCAATGATGCCAAGTTCAACGAGGGCACCTTCAAAGTTCATCCTGGAACCAATTCAGCCGATCCAGAATCAGGAAGTATTTTTTTCGATTTTCACTCTAAAGATAGGACCGTCCGTCAGTTTGGTGTGCTTGAAATACCGAGAGAACTGTCGGACCGTTATTTACTCGCAAGATTTTTAGTCGAAAAGAAAAAAGCGCACAGCCAACAGGGAGAATCTTTTGATCCAGATGAGTTAGAAGCAAAGATTTTGTCCGAATTGAAAAATCCGCATGTGAAAGAAATAGATGTTCTGAAATTTTTGCAGCGAAACCAGATCCAGCTCAATGGTTCTCCTGAAAAAGCGGCGAAAGAGTTTGCAGAATTTATGGAGAGAGAACACATTGAATTATGTGAAAAAGGAAGAGAATTTGTAAGGGGCGGTCAAAAACATGTCACAGCCTCAGGCGCAGCAGGCAGCGGTTATTTTGGCCGTACTCGCAGCATTCCTATGCCTCATCATCTTTTTCTAGAAGAGGCAAGAAAATATGTTGAAACCATCCTGAATAGTGAAAACACTGACCCGCTAACTTTTGCTAAATGCGACAACGTGCAGTGTATGTTAGCGATAAAATTATATATAAGCCTTTATCCCGAAGAGTTACAAGGCAGGATCAGATTTAACAAGGACCAATTTGGCCCGAATATGCCTTCCAAAGAACAAAAAGAGATGATGAGAGCCACGTATGTGCGAAAGACAGGCAGCATTCATTTTGCTGCGATAGAAGGATTGGGGTCGATTGAAGATCCAAAAAAAGCAATCGATAACGCTAGAGAAATGGAGAGCCAAGTCAGGGAGTATAAGCCCGCTCCGCCAGCAAGCGCAGACTATAAATCCCCGCTGACGCATCGATTGGGTCATAGTAGTAGCTGAACGAAACTATGGGTAATCCTTTAATTCATTTTCCAACTGCCGCCGCAATTCCAGCAACTGACCATGAAAAAAATGCCCGGCGGTTGGAATGCGAAGAACTTTGGGTTTATGCGGCAAGGTATCAACCCATGCGAATACTTCTTCTGCCGAAACGACTTCATCCTGTTCACCTTGTACTAACAACCAGGGACAGGTAACCCTTGCCAAATCATCTTGCTTGAAACGAGAAACTTGCGGTGCAATCGTCACTAACTGTTTGGGTGAAATTTGCATAGCGGCTTTTGTTGCGACGTAAGCACCAAAAGAAAATCCGGCGAGCCAGATGGAACCATTCGGGAAAAGTGTGTTTATCCAGTTGACGAGTGCGAGGAGGTCCTCGACTTCGCCTCGTCCTTCATCGTGTATGCCGCTGCTTTTTCCCACTCCGCGAAAATTAAAACGCACGCTGCGTAAACCAATATCACGAAAAACTCGCGAGAGTGTGGTGACGACTTTGTTATGCATGGTTCCGCCAAATAAAGGATGCGGGTGACAAATGAGAGCAGTTGCGTTTTTCAAGTGTGGATGATTTTCATCTTGTGGAGAGGCGATGATTTCGATGGTGCCCGCAGGACCGGAGAGTAAAAGCGTGGATTCGATAGATGGAAAGAGTTGCATGGATTGGCCTTTGTTTTGCGTTTGTAATGGGGGAATTTTACATTTAAAATTGGGATCCTTCTATACTTCGCGCGGTCATAAATTGCAGTTTATGACCGCGCGAAGTATATTTTGATTTTTGTTTTTTTACCTCCTTCCCCTATCCCCTTCCTCCAAGCGAAAAGCACGCTTGGAGGAAGGGGGACGCTCTAATTATCCGCATTGATATCGAAAGGCTCCCCACCACGATTTCGCCTGGAAGAAAGAGTTCTTCGATGCGGGCAATTAGAGCGTCCCCCTCCTCTAAACGCGCTTTTCGTTTGGAAGAAAAGAGGCTCTCCGATACAGATGCGTTTAATTAGAGCATCCCCCTTCCTCTAAGCGCGATTTTCGTTTGGAAGAAAAGAGGCTCTCCGATACAGATGCGTTTAATTAGAGCATCCCCCTTCCTCCAAATGCAAAGGGGAAGGAGGTAAAAAAAATAAACAAGGAACTTTTATGAAAAAAGCGAATATAAATCACGTACGGGCATTACGAAACAACATGAGCAATGCAGAACAGCATCTATGGTATTACTTAAGATCAAAACGATTAAATGGATATAAATTTCGAAGACAGCATTTAATTCAACCTTATGTCGTCGATTTTATTTGTTTAAGCAAAAATCTTGTTATTGAATGTGACGGCAGCCAGCATCTTGAACAACAAGAATATGATCAAAAACGCACGGATTTTTTAGAAGCGGAAGGATATAAAGTCATGCGTTTTTGGAATGATATGGTATTGAAAGACACGCCTCTTGTCTTAGATATTATTTTTGAAGAATTAGAAAAATGTTCGTGAATTATTTTACCTCCTTCCCCTTTCCCCTTCCACCAAGCGAAAAACACGCTTGGAGGAAGGGGGACGCTCTAATTAATTTTTGCATTAAATCCAGCGATTCTGATTAGCTTTTTAGCTTTTTAGCTTTTTAGCTTTTGCACTTAGCTTGATGCCTATGCCCTATCCTCTTCCTCTAAACACCCTTTTCGTTTGGAAGAAAAAAGGCTCTCCGATACAGATGCGTTTAATTAGAGCGTCCCCCTTCCTCTAAGCGCGCTTTTCGCTTGGAGGAAGGGGAAAGGGGAAGGAGGTAAAAAAACAAAAATCCCCATCACATCACACCAACATCTTCTTCAAAAATCTCCCGGTATAAGACGTCTTATGCCTCGCCACTTCCTCCGGCGTACCGACAGCAACCACTCGCCCGCCTTTGTCACCCCCTTCCGGGCCCAAATCAATAATCCAATCCGCTGTTTTAATCACATCCAGATTATGTTCAATAATCACAATCGTATTTCCATGGTCCCGCAATCGATGCAGCACTTTCAACAATTGCTCAATATCATAAAAATGCAATCCCGTTGTCGGTTCATCCAGAATATATAACGTCTGTCCCGTATCCCTGCGCGACAGTTCACGCGATAATTTAATACGCTGCGCCTCGCCGCCCGACAATGTTGTCGCGCTCTGCCCTAAACAAATATATGACAATCCCACATCCACTAAAGTCTGCAATTTCCGCGCGACCATCGGAATAGGATCAAAAAACTCGCGCGCATCTTCAATCGTCATTTCCAATATTTGATGAATATTTTTTCCTTTATATGTAATTTCCAACGTCTCGCGATTGTAACGTTTGCCCTGACAAATATCACAGGTCACATACACATCCGCCAAAAAATGCATTTCAACTTTAATCACGCCATCACCTTGACACGCTTCACAACGCCCGCCGCGAACATTAAAACTAAAACGCCCAGGACCATACCCTCTTGCGCGCGCTTCCTGTGTTCCCGAAAATAATTCGCGAATCGGTGTGAATAATCCTGTGTATGTTGCAGGATTCGAGCGCGGCGTTCGCCCAATCGGGCTCTGATCAATTTCAACTACTTTATCGAGAAATTCCATTCCTTCGACATTTTCATACGCTGCGGGTTCACGCGAAGTTGCACCATTCAATGCACGTGCTGCAATCGGTCCCAGCGTATCATTTATTAATGTCGATTTTCCTGAACCCGACACACCCGTAATACACGTCATCACACCGAGCGGAATATCGACTGTGATATCTCGCAAATTATTGCCTCGCACACCTTGCAATAAAATCATTTTTTTTCGATCAATCGCACAGCGTTTTTTAGGAGTTTCTATTTTTCGTTTTCCCGATAAATATTGCCCGGTTAATGATTTGGAATTTTTTAAAATATCTTCTGGACGCCCTTCTGCTACAATTTCACCGCCATGCACACCCGCGCCTGGACCTAAATCCAATACATAATCCGCACTTCGAATCGCATCCTCATCATGCTCAACCACTATCACCGTATTGCCTAAATCCCGCAAATGATGCAATGTTTGTAACAAACGTTCATTATCACGCTGATGCAAACCAATCGATGGTTCATCGAGAATATACATCACTCCAACGAGCCCAGCGCCAATCTGGCTTGCCAATCGAATACGCTGCGCTTCTCCGCCCGATAAGGTATCGGCACTGCGATCCAGACTTAAATAATCCAAACCGACATTCACTAAAAAACTTAAACGGCTGATTAATTCTTTTTTAATTTTTGCTGCGATTTCCGCGCGATAACCGCTTAATTCCAGTTTCTCAAAAAATTCTTTCGTTTGATTAATGGGTTTTTTTGTAATCTCAGCCAAACCAATATCTTCTACAAACACATAACGCGCGGCCTTACATAAACGCGTTCCCTCACAATCATCACACGGTTTCACCGCAAGATATTTGCTTAACTCTTCGCGCACCATGTTAGATTCTGTGTCACGATAACGTCGTTCCATATTGGGAATAACGCCTTCAAATACATCTTTTTTTGAAAATCCGCGGCCTTGTTCATTTTTATAATTAAATTTAATTAATTCATCGCCGCTGCCATACAAAATCATGTTTTGAATTTTTTTCGGTAATAAACTAAAAGGATGTTCCATATTAAATTTGTAATGTTTTGCAAGCGACGACAACAATTGATAATAATAACCATTGCGCCGGTCCCAACCGCGGACTGCACCATCGGCCAGACTTAAATTTTGGTTCGTAATAATCAACGCGGGATCAAAATCCTGTTTTACGCCTAATCCATCACACACTTGACATGCGCCGGTTGGACTATTAAACGAAAAAAGACGCGGCGATAATTCTGCGAGACTGTAACCGCAATCTGGACAGGCAAACTGGCTTGAAAAAACCTGCCCGGGTTTTTTGGGTTCATCCATAAAACCAATGGACGCAATTCCTTCTGCCAAACGTAAAGCGGTTTCAAAGGATTCAGCAAGACGCACGCGCACTTCATCACGCACTTTGATGCGATCAATGACCACTTCAATCGTGTGTTTTTTTCGTAAATCAAGTTTGGGCGGATGATCAAGCTCAATCATTTGACCATCAATACGCGCACGAACATATCCCTGACTGCGTAATTCTTGCAGTAATTCGACATGTTCGCCTTTGCGCTCACGCACAATGGGCGCCAAAATCATGATTTTGGTATCTTCTGGTAAACTCAAAACCATATCGACCATTTGACTGACAGTTTGTGCTTCTAAAATATGTCCATGCTCGGGACATTTTGGCTGACCGACTTTTGCATAGAGTAATCGTAAATAATCATAAATTTCCGTAATCGTCCCGACTGTCGAACGCGGATTATGCGATGTCGATTTTTGTTCGATTGAAATAGCGGGAGACAACCCTTCAATATGATCAACGTCAGGTTTTTCCATCACCGAAAGAAATTGGCGGGCATAAGAAGAAAGTGATTCAACGTAGCGGCGCTGCCCTTCGGCATAGAGGGTATCAAATGCCAGAGAAGATTTTCCTGAACCCGAAAGACCCGTGATCACAATTAATTGATCGCGAGGCAAGGTCACGTTAAGGTTTTTTAAGTTGTGGGTACGGGCACCGCGGATTTGGATTTCTTTCATGTGATTTAAAGTCTTGGGTTGAAAAATTAGGAGAGCAATTATAGCAGAATCCTGTCATATCATGTAAAATTCCCTTAACTTAAAACAATAAAACCTCTCAACTCATGTCTCTTACAAAAATGAACTCAATTGAACGACACTCTGCCATGGCACTTGCCAGCATCATGTCGCTGCGCATGCTGGGTTTATTCATGGTGTTACCCCTGTTTTCGCTATATGCCTCACATTTGCAAGGCGCGACTCCGGGGCGAGTAGGATTTGCGATGGGAATTTATGGTTTGACTCAGGCAGTTTTTCAAATCCCCTTCGGCGCCTGGTCGGATAAGGCTGGCCGCAAAAAAGTGATTACTCTCGGTTTAATTATTTTTGCAGCGGGGAGCGTGCTTTCAGCTTGCAGCACGAGCATTTGGATGATGATGATGGGGCGGGCACTGCAAGGCGCAGGCGCAGTCGGCAGTACGATTATCGCTTTACTGGCTGATTTAACACGAGAAAATCAGCGGACAAAAGCCATGGCGATCATTGGCGTGACGATTGGCATGTCATTTTCTCTGGCGATGCTCTTGGGGCCTTTACTCAATCCCTGGCTGCAAGTCAAAGGAACATTCTGGCTCGCTGCCGGTTTTGGGATTTTAGCCATTTTGATCTTGTATATGGCCGTTCCCTCACCTGAAAAAATCTCTTGGCATGCGGACACTGGGTCCGAGCGCCATTCATTTTTTGCTGTATTAAAACACCCTGAACTGACACGATTAAACATCAGTATTTTCATGCTGCATGCGATTTTTACTGCGAATTTTGTAGTGATTCCGATCAGTCTGCTCAGTTTCGCAGGCTTGAGCGGCGACCATCAATGGAGATTATATTTACCGGTTTTATTGCTGGCTTTTATTGGAAGCGTCCCCTGCATTATTGCAGCTGAAAAAAAACAGCGTTTAAAATTCTTTTTTCTTGGTGCGATTTTTATGTTATTCTCTGCCGAATGGATTTTCTGGCGATGGCCTGCCAGCATTTCATTGACAGCATTAGGGCTTTTTTTGTTTTTTACCGGCTTTTCGATTCTCGAAGCCTTTCTCCCCTCCCTCGTTTCCAAAACCGCGCAGCCTGCGCGTAAAGGAACCGCATTAGGCATTTATTCCTGTTCGCAATTCTTAGGTATTTTTGCAGGCGGTTCGCTCGGCGGGTGGCTGTATGGCATACTCGGTTTGACGAAGGTATATCTGGTCTGCGCAATTCTCACAATCTTGTGGGCAGCTATTGCGTTTCAAATGAAAAACCCTCAACATCGGACATATTGACTTTTATTGCAGGAGATGTGACATGGCAAAAGGCAGCGTCAACAAAGTTATTTTAATCGGCAATCTCGGCCGTGATCCAGAAATACGCTATACCCCAACCGGCATGGCGGTAGCGAACTTCACCATTGCAACTTCAGAAGTGTGGAAAGATAAACAAACGGGCGAAAATCAGGAACGCACCGAATGGCATCGCATTGTATTTTATCAACGGCTGGCTGAAATTGCGGGCGAATATTTACGTAAGGGTTCAAAAATTTATCTGGAAGGACGTTTACAAACTCGTAAATGGCAGGATAAAAATACCGGACAGGACCGTTACACCACGGAAGTTGTGGGCGACACGATGCAAATGTTAGGCGGAAATCCTAATAGCGGCGGTGAGTCGATGGCTGCGGCAAAAGCAGCGCCGGCTGAAGTGGCACAGGCTGAACCAGCAGAGAATTTTGAGGATGATATACCGTTTTAGCCTAGAGTATTTATAAAGATATAAAGAGCAAATATTTAATATCATAAGCAAAATCAAGTAAATCAATAGAATCAAGCCATCATTTAGAATGTAAAGATAATGATGGCTTTTTCATCATCTCAACAAAATGAAAAGATAAAAAATATCTATAAATTTATTTTGAAAAAATAGAAGTTAGCATATAACTTTATTGTCAATTTAAGTTAAGGGATTAGAAAAGGATTTAAATATGAAACAACTTATTCGAGCTGTTGGAGGAATGAAAAATTCTGTCATTTACACAGATACTGATGAACGACATTTTCGTTTTTCCGAGGGAACATGGGCATGGCGCAATCATAATCCAGGAAATGTTTGGTCTGGATCAATTAGTAAAAAACACAATCAAATTGGCAAAACACATGCTTTTGCTATTTTTCCAGATGATGAATCTGGACACGATGCATTATTGGATGTTCTGATAACAACATATGGCGACTCTTCAATCCATGAAATGATTTACAGCTACGCACCACCAAAAGATAATCCAACCAAAAAATATGAAAAGTTACTTCGAGAAAAAACTGGTATTGATGATGATACACCAATAAAAAAATTTACTGACATTCAATTTGAAAAGTTCTGGAAAGCAATACAACAAATGGAAGGTTATAAAGTTGGAAACATTACAGAAGTATATTGTATTTCTAGCGTTAAAGTACTGGGGAAAAATAACTATCAATACTGTCTCAGCTACGGTGAATGGATTACTGAATCCGAATGTATTGATTTAGCTGCAAAAGGGAAGGTGGAATTAGAAATTTGCATATCGAAATTAAGCAATAAATATTTAAGAACACCGCCAAACAGTCTTTTTCAAAAAAGGCTTGAGGATTTAATATGCAAAAAATAATAGTATTTATTTGCTTATGCACTATCTTCGCAACAGCTTATGCCCAAGATATACAAAGTGAAAAAGAAAAAAATGCGAAAATCTCGCAATTAACCAATGATGCAAAATTAACCGACTTGACCGAATCACCAGATGGCAAATGGATTGTGTTTGTTAAAAAAAGTAGTTATACCATCCCCAGCAATTGCTTTTATTTTTCTGAAAAAGGCGAACAGGCTGATGAAATATGGATTGTTGATACCAAAGAAATGACTAAAAAATTATTAGTCGCTCCGCATTTTAATTGTAAAGACATGTCAACCGTTATTATTGATCCACATAACCTGCAATTTTCACCTGATAGTAAAACTCTTTATTTTGAAACATCTGCATGGGTAACCTCGGGTGCCATTCATGCTGTGGATGTTGATGATAGCCATTTAAGATTTGTAACCGATGGCAGTGAATTGCGTGTTGTGCAGTCTGGATCATATAAAGGCGACATAATTGTTAATCAACACCGTTACCGTTTCAAAGGCGATACTCCATTAGGTAGCTACAATTGGGATTGGCTATTCACACCAACAGGAAAACAAATCAAGTTATATAAAAAAATGGACTAGCAGATGAAAATTGAAGTCATTACACATCCATCAGGTGATCAGCTGCCCATGTTAGTGGATAACAATGGACTTCCCATACCAACGCCAAATGAATTCATCATGGGAAGGAGATTCTTAAGCATTAATACCCTCATCAGGAACTTACGTGAGCTTAGTGTCCTTTATAGCTGGTTGGAAAATGAAAAAATTGATTTATGGAAAAGAATAAGAACAGGACAATCTTTTTCTGAAGCTGAGGTCAAAGGAGGAATGATTGAAACTTTGCGCCGTGACCAAGCTACAGATCACAAAATAACTCGCATTACAATTTCACCGCATACCTTCAATCAGCGCTTAACTACAGTGCATCAGTTTCTAAGTTGGTGCTTTGTTATGCGCCTTAGCTCATTACCGTTATCGGATCACAGTTATGATCGCATAAGAGAACAACAAAAAAGACTTTTAAAATGGTTAGACAATTCATTTATTAATGCACCACCAAACAATAAAGGTAAAAATAAAGTTAAGTTACGAATTTTTGTTATCCTCTATTGTGTTTTTTTCCATTCATTTCGGCTGAGGACAAGTGGACATGAGGCCATCAATATGCTCATGAAGATCTTGATTAATTGGATTCCACATGGGATCAAGAATAAAGTCTATTCCTTCTCTTCGCGCCAGCTTCGCTGCTGGAGTGAAGTCACTATCACCAGCAATTAATACGATTTGTTTCACTAACCGCTTATATGACAGTGAAGCAATATCAAGGCCAATTTTCATGTCCACGCCTTTTTGTTTCACCTCATATAACAAATCATTTTCCTGAAGATTATCAACTGCGATTTCTTTTTTTACCAATTCTTTTAATTTCTCTGGCTTGATTTGCCAATTGCTACTATCTGATAATCGGCCTAATCGAAGCGCAACTTTCCTCAGCTTACGCAACTCTGAGTGCAGCGCAGTACGAAAAATAGCCTCTTCTGTTTTACTAAAATCAATTGCTCTTTGGGTCACTGGATGATGAGCTTTTTTACTTAAAGGGGGACAATCGTAATAAAAAATTCGATATAAATCCCGAGCTTTTTTCTCTTTTCTCTGGTTAGAAGATAAATGTTTAAGACAAATTTCATGTAAATTTTTTGCCACTTTTTGAGGAGATCGATCTACTGTATTAGTATAAATTTGGCGATAGCGTTTTATAAAAAAACCGCCATCCACAAGAATTGCTGTTGGCATTGGTAGGCTCCTAAAACAAAAAGCCCTCGGGGTCGGCATTCCCGCTATTAGTATGGGAGCGCGTACTGCCAAGGGCACTATTACTGAAATTATAAGGCTAAAAACATCGCGCAACAATAGTTAAAAGGAAGATTTTTTATGTAAAAAATCCTTTTGTCTTTACATTTTTTAGTATATTTGCCACGGGCATCAACAGATATCTCATTGATTAAATTTAATTAAAAGAATGGGATTCATTGAGGTCGAAATTTTCGACTTCAATAAAGGGTGGAAAAGTTAAACTACCAACAGCCTTTACCGAAAAAGGGCTTTACATGCTAGCTACCATTTTAAAAAGCCAAGCGGCAACAGAAACAACACTAGCAATTATTGAAACCTTCACTAAGGTCAGAGAGTTGGGTCATGTAATTACCCAAATGCAAACGCTGCCCGAGAATTCCCCCAAACAAAAATCATTGATGGAACATACAGGGGATTTAATTGCAGATTTAATGATTCCTGAAGATGAATTAGAAATCACTGGAACCGAAACTACTTACGAAATGAATTTCGCAGTATTCAAAATAAAAAGAACAATTAAAAAGGGCAAGTAATACTACAATTAGTAAAGGGAAGGTGGAATTAGAAATTTGCATCAAGTTATACAAAAAGATTAATTTTTGATAGTTCCTTCGCTTTTTTACCTCCTTCCCCTTGCACCGAACTCCACAAAAAGCATGTGGAGGAAGGGGAAAGGGGCACTGCCATTAAGTTAAGCGAAAGCTGATTAGAGCGTCATCCCGGAATTTACTCAGTCTTAATTCGCGCTTTTCGCGAATTTAGAGTGAGTTAATGTCCGGGATCCACCCAAATGATAAGTA
>DATIJV010000043.1:0-19945 GCA_035478255.1 Gammaproteobacteria bacterium | reverse complement strand
TCCAAGAAAAGCACTTGGAGTTCGGTGAAAAGAGAAGGAGGTAAAAAAATGCAGGTAACAGCTTGTCCGGGGCTATACCCATTACACCTGGATGTCTGAATAATTTTATGATTTGCGAAATCCTTGCAGAATTCCTCGTTTTTGATTCTCATGAGCAGCTTTTATATCTCTCGGCAAAAGAGCCTGGTATTTATCTTGAGTGATAATTTTTCCAAGCTCACCTTCTATTAGTGCATCGACTTCTTCTTTTTTAAAGATGACATGCGCGGGAATCGGTATATCCAGATTTGAGAGATGAGAAAGAAAAGATTGCGCAGCCTGAATTTTTACATCCTGAGTCATTTTCTTAAGACTGCCGAAAAGTTTATCGGATTTGGATTTTGTTTTGCGAGAAAGAATATAAGCATTCAGTTTATTAACAAGTTCATCACGCAAAATTAGCATTTCGTTATGTTTTCTGATTTTTTCGAGCATACTTCGCGGAATAATAGAAGAAAATTTTTCGTTTAATAGGATTTTTTGGAGTTTTTCGCCAGGGAGAGGATATTGTTTGTCATTTTTTTCTTCTCCTTTTTGCTCATCTCCTTTTTTTGCTTGTTTTGTTAGATATTCTCGCAATGATTCGAAGATTATTTTGTCCTGGGATGACAAAAAACCGTATTGTTTATTTTTAAAAGCATCGAGCTCTTCAATTAACTCGAGTTGAAGCGGTGTATAATGAGCGATCGATTTAAATGAAGGCAGAAATTTTGATTGTAAAAAAGTTTCATTATCTTTGATGTTTTTAAGATTAATTTCTGCAGGGGTGGGCCAGTCAGAATGATGCAATCTTGTCAATAATGGATCTTCATTTTGTTCAGCAAGGCGTTGGACTGACGCTTTACTTTCACTTAATACAGTTTGGTCATGGTCATCATAATAATCTCTTGCAGGAATATAATCGTAAACTCCTTCTTCAGATAAAAAATAATCTTTGCGGAAACTGACGTGACCATATAGGCAGCTGTCACAGGATTGACTTAAGCTGGGATTGTTTTTAACCGGATAATTGCAAAGCGCAATGATTCGGTTTATGTCGATAACTAATGATTGAATCGCATCGTAATATTCTGCTGATGTGTCATTAAATAATGAAATAGTAAACTGGGCAAAATGGATAAACCTTCGGTTTGAAACATCATTGCCGGGTTGGGGTATGAGAGATGAAGATAATGTTTCATTATCTTCCCAGTCATTAAAAGCAGTTTCTATCCCATCCACATTTTTATTGCGATGCTGCAAGCCATTCAAGTGTTTGAAGGCGGGAATCACGCCTTCTTTTATTTTATCCGTTAAATATATTTTTAGATTATGTGCAATTAAGGCCATTTGTGGATAGGGAATAGCATCAAGCGGTAGGTTAATATGCAGCTTGCACGGTGCATAGACGCAGTTTTCTTGCTTCAGGTCGGACTGATAGGGATGGACCTCTTCATCACCTTTGTCATTTTTCACAAAAGGTTTGAAGTGGATCCAATAGGCATCTTCTTGAATTCTATAGATTTTAGCTGTTTGTAGCGTCTGTTTTCGAGCTTGCATGCTTGTTTCCTCGTATAGCTTGTTATTTTATAGATTATAGCAGCTATGCGAAGAGGTATGAGGTGGTGGGCTTATCCGACTTGAGATCACAACAATTTATCTTTATTAAATTTTGCTTTCTCATGTAAAAACGCATGTTCACACAATCTCAACTAACTCGCTATATTTTTTTAAAATTGCATCTGCGGTTAGTAAACGAAGCGGTTCGCTGATCGCTTGTGCAATGAGCATGCGGTCAAATGGATCGCGATGGATATCGGGTAATTTTGTTAAAACAACGGTTTGTTTAGCCATCAGTGGTAATTCTACAAATCCTTCATTGTCAATGGCCTCGACAAGATTTTCAATATTCGCATCCAATTTTTTCAGCTTGATTTTAATCGCATGAAGAACGTTTCAAATTCGACGCAAGATGAATTGTTAAAAATCGCATCTTGAGGTACGATGGGTATAGTTTATTTATCCACCACACTCATCTCAATCGAATCAATTTTCACATCCTGATTCACATCCGCATCATAATTCACGCCAGCCGCATTAAATCCAAACAATCGATAAAATTCATCCCGATACCCTTCTACATCTGTTAGCTCAAGAATATTTTCCGTCGTAATTTTCGGCCACAACTCTGCAATTTTTCGCTGAACATCCGCATCCATTTCCCAATCATCAATGCGAATATAATTTTCTTCATCGCGTTTATCTTTCTCAGCATATAAATGATCTTTAAACAAACGTTCAATTTGCTCAATACATCCTTCATGCGTGCCTTTTTCTTTCATTATTTTAAATAATAACGAAATATAAAGCGGCACAACGGGAATCGCTGCGCTTGCTTGTGTCACCACCGCTTTATTGACCGAAATAATCGCTTCACCCCGCAGATTTTTTAATTTTTTTTCAATCTGTTCTGCTGCACGACGCAAATCATTTTTTGCTTTTCCAATCGTTCCATCTTTGTAAACCGGATGAGTTAAACTCGGGCCAATATAAGAATACGCAATCGTTTTCACACCTTCCGCTAAAAGATTTTCTTTCGTGAGAAAATCCATCCACATTTCCCAATCTTCGCCGCCCATTACTGCAATCGTATTTTGAATTTCATCTTCTGTTGCGGATTCTAAAGTAATTTCTTTGACTTCTCCGCGAAATGCATCTACTGTTTTGCTGGTGTAGTCTTGTCCGATCGGTTTTAAAACAGAAGAAAATATGTGTCCCGTGTCAGGATGCACGCGTCTCGGAGATGCCAGACTATAAATCACCAAATCGATTTGCTTTAAATCTTGGCGGATCAATTCAGCTGTGCGCTGTTTGATTTCATGGGAGAATGCAT
The DNA here is from genome assembly GCA_035478255.1 of Gammaproteobacteria bacterium. Lineage (GTDB taxonomy): Bacteria > Pseudomonadota > Gammaproteobacteria > DSM-16500 > DSM-16500 > DATIJJ01. The sequence continues at coordinate 17,034 of DATIJV010000043.1, read as the reverse complement.
CGCCATTAATGCTTTTTGCATAATATCCTTCACTATGCGCGATTTTTTCAAATGCAGCGGTATTGTACCAGCCCGCGGTCGCTGTGCGTTTCTCATCGGCTTCTCTTTCAAAAAAAACACCGATGGTTTGTGCATCCGCTCCAAAAGTAGGGGCGATCCGGCTAGCCAGACCATAGCCTGTAGAAGAACCAATGACCAGGACATTTTTAGGACCTTTAAACTTGCCTTGAGATTTTACATAATTAATCTGGTCTTGAACGACTTGAAAACATCCTGCAGGATGGGCCGTTGTGCAGATAAAACCGCGAATTTTAGGTTGTATAATCATGGCTATTTCCATATTGAATAATAAAAAATGAATCGCATTTTATCACCATATTGCCTAGTTAGCCAAAATGTATTGAAATAGTGAACCTTTGAAAAAGTATAAATAGGATAAAAATGAATAGAACAGTAGAAGCCGATATTGCAATCATCGGTGGAGGTATTGCCGGTTTGTGGCTGCTTAATCGATTACGTCAGCAAGGATATTCAGCCATTTTACTGGAATCAGCAAAATTGGGAGGCGAGCAAACACACAAAGCGCAAGGCATTATTCATGGCGGCATGAAATATGCATTGCAAGGCACAATGACGAAGGCGGCGGAATCGATCGCGCATATGCCGGAGATTTGGCAAGCTTGTTTGCGTGGTGAAGGCAATATTGATTTGCGTGATGTGCCGGTTTTGTCAAAAGAGCAGTATCTCTGGACGACAAATACTCTTACTTCAAAATTAGCTGGATTTTTTTCGAATCTTGCGCTTCGCGGAAATGTGAAAGCATTGGAGCGCGCGGAATTCCCTGCTGTTTTTCAAACTCCACAATTCAAAGGTAACGTTTATTCGCTGGATGAAATGGTCATTGATGTGCACGCTCTCATTCGAGAATTAGTGAAACCCAATCAAGATGTGATTTTTAAAATTGATCCGTTAGAAGAACATCAATTGCAATTTGATGCGCAAAATCATTTGGTTTCATTTGAAATTCATGCCGCGCCGATGCCTCCGCTTTTTCTCAAAACAAAAAAATATATTTTTACTGCAGGCGCGGGCAATGAAATGATTTTGAAAAAATTAGTGAATCATCCCATTGGCATGCAACTGCGGAATTTGCATATGGTGATGGTAAAACATGATCTGCCTTATGATATGTATGCGCATTGTTTGGGATTGGGCGCAGCACCGCGTGTAACAATTACAACACATCGTGCATATGATGGAAAACATGTGTGGTACATTGGCGGACAAATCGCAGAAGAAGGTATTAAGCGTGATGCGGCCGAGCAAATTGCTGCGGCACGGAAGGAATTGCAAGAATTATTTCCGTGGCTTGATTTTAAAGATGCGCAATTCGCGACGTTTATGGTGAGCCGCGCAGAAGCACTGCAAGCGGGCGGCAAGCGTCCTGATGCTTGCTGGATGGCCGAGCTAGAAAATTATATTATCGCATGGCCGACTAAACTTGCTTTTGCGCCAATGCTTTCCGAACAAATTATTGAATGTTTGGATCATCAAAATATTAAAACAGGCAAAGCCGATATCCGTGAAATGCGCGCGTGGCCGATGCCAGCATTTGCAAGACCGATGTGGGACCAACTTTTATGATAGAAAAATTTTTTTTGGCAAACTCAGATTTGCAAATTAGCCGTGTGGGCCTGGGCACGGTAAAGTTTGGCCGTAATCAAGGTATAAAATATCCTGCACCATTCTCTTTGCCAACAGATCGTGAAGTTCAGGAGTTGCTTTATTGTGCGCAGGAATTGGGAATTAATTTGCTGGATACAGCGCCTGCTTATGGGATAAGTGAAGAACGGCTCGGAAAATTATGGATTGGCGCGAGAGAAGATTGGGTGCTTTGCACGAAAGCAGGGGAAGATTTTGTGAATGGAGAATCGTATTTTGATTTTTCAGCGAAAGCAATTCGTGAAAGTGTGCTGCGTAGTTTAAAACGCTTAAAAACAGATTATTTAGATATTGTGTTGATTCATTCAAACGGAGAGGATGTCAAATTAATTGAAGATGATAACGTTTTTGAAACCTTGCGAGAATTGAAAAAAAGCGGCTTGATTCGCGCGTTTGGGATGTCAACTAAAACGATTGATGGCGGTAAATTGGCGGTTGATCATTCTGATGTGGTGATGGTGACATTTAATCCTTTGCAAGCGGAAGAACGTTCTGTGATTCAATATGCTGAGAAAAAAAATAAAACTATTTTGATAAAAAAAGCATTGGCGAGCGGGCATGTTGAAAAAATTTCAGGGAATGATCCGGTGCAGGCTGCGATGAATTTTATTTTTGCGGAAAAAGGGGTTGGGAGTGTGATATTGGGTACGCTCAATAAAGAGCATCTAAAGCATAATATGCAGTGTGTGCGGGATGCGGTATTCCGGGTTCAGTCATGATTTCATCATTGAAATCTATTGAAATACAATATATACTACAATATAGAATACAGTTGAGGTGATTCTTTATGACCGTTATTACTGTTCGTTTATCAGATAAACTTCTGCGTGATCTTGATCGGCACGCCGATGCTATACATTTGCCGCGTGCCGAGTATATTCGTTTATCTATTGAAAATATGAATGTGACGATCAAGAAAAAAGAACAAATTGAGCGTCTAAAAAAAGCCAGCCTTCTTGTTAGAAATGAGAGCATGCGAGTCAACAAAGAGTTTGACAGGATAGAACATGATCCAAAAGATTAAACAGGGCGAGATATGGCTAGCAAATTTAAATCCTACACGCGGCACTGAGCCTGGGAAGTGTCGGCCTGTGTTAATTGTACAAAACCAGGCATTATTGGATATTCAGCACCCTTCTACATTAATTGTTCCGTTGACCACAAGGTTAATTGACAAAGCAGAGCCTTTACGTATTCGCATCAAAGCTCAATCAGGTCTGAAGCAGGATTCTGATTTCCTTGTTGATCAAATAAGATCAATCGATAATAAGAGATTAATAGACGGTCCATTATTTCGCTGTAAAGAAAAAATTATGCAGCAAGTCTATGAAGCTATTCATGAAGTAATGGGGATGTCAGATTATTGATTCGATCGGTGTTTCAAAATTTTAGCCATGCCTTCTTTTTGCTTTCATGTTTCTCCAATTCCGTATTTGATACGGATTATCATAGGATAGCATTTTCATGGTGAAATATCCCATTTGAGCAAGTGATATGAAATCAGTATGTGTATACGTAGGAGCAAATTTCGGCAAGAAGCCAGCCTATATTCAGGCCGCTAAATCATTGGGCTGTGAATTAGCAAAAAGAGATTTGCATTTGATATATGGTGGAAGTTGCCTCGGGCTAATGGGAATATTGGCTGATTCAGTTCTGGAAAATGGAGGCACTGTAACAGGCATTATTCCTGAAATTTTGTATAAACAGGAGGCCCACAAAGCACTATCAAAATTGCATATCACGTCTTCTGTTCAGGAAAGAAAAAAAATGATGTATGAGACGGCTGATTGCTTTGTGGCATTGCCAGGAGGCTTGGGTACGCTCGAAGAGCTGTGTGAATTATGGAATGCTGCAAAAATTGGCATCCATCAAAAACCATTTGCTTTGTTAAATATAGAAAATTATTTTGACAAATTTCTTGAATTTATTGATCATTCTGTCAATGAAAGTTTTATCAATCCTGAGTGTCGCGCACTAATAAAAGTTAGCGATGACATTCCAGAGCTTCTTGATATTTTAATGGCATAGAGGTCACAAAATAAATGAGCTTGGAGTTAAAAAATCATTTCTCATTATCTTCTAGCAGTGACGTCCAGGTTATATGTAAAATTTTAGAGACTATTGGGATAACTTATTTTAATTATATTAAAATTTATAATGACGGCTCCAGAGAATTGCTAACAAATAATGCTTCATGGATTGAGCATTTTTATAAAAATTCTCTCTATAAATCAGTAGGCACAATTGATATTGAGTATTTGTTACCTAAGGGTTATTTTCTTTGGTCGGAATTAAAAACAGACGATCTAATCTATACGCATGGAAGAGAATTTTTTAACATTGATAATGGCGTGAGTTTTGTATCTAAACAAAAAAATTCAACTACTCTTTATATTTTTGCTTCAACACGTGATAATTATTTAATTAATAATTTTTATGTGAGAAATATTGATTTACTTAAGCGCTTCATTTTATTTTTTCAAGATAAAGCTGCTTATTTAATGACAGCGGCTGAAAAAAATAAAATTTATTTACCAGAAAAACAAATCATAAAAAATAGGGAATGCAAAAATATTATATTATCTGAAATGATACGCCAGAAATTTTTTGAAGAAACCACTATAGAAAGATTTTTTATCCCAAACTGCGAAACTAACGTGTATTTAACAAAAAGAGAAGCGGAATGTGCGGCATATATGCTAGATGGAGCAACGGCAAAGCAAATCGGTAAATTATTAAGTATATCTTATAGGACTGTTGAATCTCATTTAAATCAGATAAAAGAAAAAATGAATTGTACTTCAAAAGAAAAGCTAATTGATTTCTTGTTATCTTCTAATATCCAGGATGTTTTAATTTATAAAGAAAGAAAATAATTTGGAGAGACCTCTAAAAATGAAAATTTTTTATAATTTCAAAGCTTGGGTCATTTGCTTAATATCAGCTTTATTCTTCCTTTATGAATTTGTTCAAATTAACATGTTTAATGCGATTGATCCTTATATTATTGAGGCATTTCAGTTAAATGCCACAAAGTTGGGATGGCTATCTTCATGTTATTTTTATACCACTGTCGGTTTTTTATTGCCGGCGGGTTTAATTCTTGATTATTTTTCTCCCAAAAGAGTTATATTAATTACTTTATCCACTTGTATTATTGGTATTGCAGGATTTTCATTTTCAAATACGATATGTTTCGCGATAATTTTTAGACTGTTAGAAGGAATTGGGAGTGCCTTTTGTTTTTTAGGTAGTTTTAGAATTGCAGCAAATTGGTTTCCCGCCAAACGAATAGCAATGGTAACAGGAGTTATTGTGACAATAGGCATGTTAGGCGGCATAATAGCGCAAACACCTTTGACATTTTTAGTAGGCTATGCGGGATGGAGAAAAGCGTTGCTTATTGATGCAGGGTTTGGGATCTTCATTTTATTTTTAATTTTTGTTTTTGTTCAAGATTCGCCGAATAAAGGCAGAGATAAGTATTTGCTTGATATTACAGAATACTGGAAAAAATTGCGTGCTGTATATTTATTTAAACATAATTGGTTTTGTGGAATATATACATGTTTGCTAAACCTTCCATTAGTATTGTTAGGCGCTTTATGGGGAAATATGTATTTAGAGAATATTTATCATTTTTCTCATTTGCAAGCATCTAATATTATTGCAATGATATTTTTTGGTACAATAATAAGCTCGCCACTTGTTGGATATATTTCTGATTTTTTTTCTCAAAGAAAAATTCCAATGATTATTGGTGGTGTTTTAAGCATAATTTTTTCCATATTTATTATTTATCCTATAAATCCCTCTTATCATAGTTTTATTGTGATCTTTTTTTTGCTGGGCTTATTTTCTGGGACACAAATTTTAGGTTATCCCGCTGCAGCGGAACAAAATCACTCTAATCTTTCAGGAACATCTGCTAGTGTTGTTTCATTCACTACGATGAGCGGGTATATTATTTTTCAACCCTTATTTGGCTGGATAATGGATTATAAACATCCTCCAGTTATAATAAATAACACAGCAACTTATTCGTTGGAAAGCTATCAGCATGCACTGATGATTTTGCCAGTTTTTTTTATTGTTGCTATTTTTATATCATTTTTTCTTAAAAAAAATTATTGAATGGCTCTTATAAGTCATTTGCTTTTTCCTGTATCTCCGTATTTTATACTTATCGTATTTAATGCTTATTAGATTAAAAAATTTATAAGATAAAATAATCTGGTAAATTAAATATGAATAAAGGTAATCGAGAGATGCGTAAAAATTTTTATAAAAATAAGATTTCTACTTCAAGAATTTTTTCAAAAAACGAAAGAAAATTATTAAAATTATTTTTATTGGGGAAATTACATCAGATATTTTATGAATTATTTCAAAATCAATTAAGTGAAAAAAAGAATTTTTTAATGGAGGAGTACTATACAATGGATAGTAAAATTATTAGATTTCTTATAAATAATCTTGTAGCAACGGGGGAATACACTATGGAAGGAGTGGCTTATTACACCCGCATTCCATTTGATGTAATATATGAGGCTGCTTGTGGGATTACTAATGAGTTTTCTATTAATTTTTGGGTAAAAATTGTTGATCTGTTCATGAAAGCACATCCTAAGATAGAAGAAATATTAATTGATAAATTAATCGAAGAAAAAACTAAAAAATCTCCTTTTTCAGAATTACTCAAAGAAGAATGATCGAAATGTATATTGATTTTCATAAATTTCTCCATCTTTATCTTGATCTACTTGCTTTTCCCTTTCTTCTTTTGCCCCAACCCCGCCAGGATTTTCAAATAACTCGCATACCGTCTTTCATCTATTTTTTTGTTACGAAGTGCTTCTTGCACCGCGCATCCGGGTTCCATCTCATGCTGACAATTTCGAAATTTACATTCATTAAAAAAAGATTTGAATTCAATAAATCCAGCCAGCAATTCATTTTTATCAATATGCCACAAACCAAATTCACGCACGCCTGGCGAATCAATCAAATTGCTGTTATGCGGCAAATGATATAAATGCGTATTTGTCGTTGTATGTTTGCCCAAGCCCTTTGCAGACACTTCACCTACACGCACAGGTTCCAGTGTCAATGCAGCGATAATAGAAGATTTACCCACACCCGATGCGCCAACTAAAACACAAGTTTTTTCTCGCAGAAATTCATCAAGCTCAGAAAGTCCGTCACGCGTGTAAGTGCTGGAATAAATCACCCGATACCCCATTTTTTGATAAATACCCAACCGTTCTGTCATTTCTTTTGTATGTTCGGGATCCAGCAAATCCATTTTGTTTAACAGGATAACCGGCTGGATTTTTAATATTTCAGAAGCGACGAGATAACGATCAATCATGTCTTCTGATAAAACCGGCGGGGGTGCGGTGACGATAATGATGGCGTCCAGATTGGCCGCAATCAATTTAAGTTTATGTGCGTTTTCTGGTCGGCATAACAGAGACTTTCGCGGCAAATGCCCAATGATCACACCTGTGCCCGCTTCTTTTTCCGGCAGCCAGTAAACCTGGTCACCCGTAATAACAGGATCTGAATTTTTGCGGATATGGCAACGAACAAGATTGCCTTGCTCATCTTCTACTTCAGCATGCAGACCAAATGCGGTGACGAGCAAACCTTTCCGTTCCTGGCCGTCTAATTTTAGAGATTTATGGTGAAATTGTTTTTTATTTTTCATAAGGCAATGATGATACCATGGTATCATAGAAAAACTTATGGAAATATATTTAGTGGGCGGCGCGGTGCGTGATGAAATCATGCAGCGCGAAGTGAAAGAAAAAGATTGGGTCGTCGTCGGCGCGACGCCGGAGGAAATGCTGCGTCTTGGGTTTCGTCAGGTTGGTAAAGATTTCCCGGTTTTTTTGCATCCTGAAACGCATGAAGAATATGCTTTGGCGCGCACTGAGCGAAAAATTGGACGAGGTTATACCGGATTTGAATTTAACGCCGCGCCCACTGTCACGTTGACGGATGATTTAATTCGCCGTGATTTGACGATTAATGCCATCGCAAAAAACGCATCGGGCAAAAAATTTGATCCTTTTCACGGCGAAGAAGATATTCAGAATAAAATATTGCGTCATGTTTCGGATGCATTTGTCGAAGATCCCGTGCGTATTTTACGAGTCGCGCGGTTTGCTGCGCGATTTGGAGATTTTACCGTAGCAGAAGAAACTATCGAATTAATGAAACGTATGGTGCATTCCGGCGAAGTGAATGCGTTAGTTGCAGAAAGAGTCTGGAAAGAATGGGAACGCGCACTGGCGGAAAAAAATCCCGAACGATTTTTTGAAGTGCTTGGTCAGTGCGAGGCCTTGAAAATTTTATTTCCAGCCATAAAAATTTCTGACAAAAACACCGCTGCCTTGCAAAGATCAGTCAAATTAACTGAAGACTCGCAAATTCATTTCGCGGTTTTATTACACGATTTATCTGAAAAAGAAATTATAGAGTTATGTGAACGTTATCGTGTACCGAGTGATTATCGCGATCTCGCATTACTGGCGGCAAAACATATCAATCACTATAAAAATATTTATCAACAACTATCCATCGTTAAACTGTTTCGCGAAATGGATGCTTTCCGCCGCGAGCAGCGCATTCAAAAATTTCTTCTAGCCTGTCGTGCTATTACTCAGGATGATAAAGCAGCCGAAATTTTCAGAAGTTATCTGGCCGCGGCCAAATCAGTTGATACGCAAAAAATTTCGTCTGAATTTAAGGGTAAAGAAATAGCTGAACAACTGGATCTCGCAAGGGAGCAGGAAATTGAAAAAATTCGTCGTAAATAACGTGCGCAGTGGTGACAATTTAACCCGGATATTTCATCATAAAGCATCATTAAAAGCTCGAAGACCATATGCTGACTGCGTTGCGAATAAAAAATATTTCAGTCACATATTTCAATATGCTCCTGAAACATTTTTTATTCGCGCCTTGTCATCACACGGTCTTCAAGCTTTTTCTGATGCTTTATGATGAAATATCCGGGTTAATCTGTTATTATTCTGATAATTCATGCATTAGGGGAGATTTCCGTGAAATTAAGTCGAATAGTTTCAAGTCTGGCTGCAGCCATTCTGATAGTGGTAAATCTGACAGCGCAAGCAGCTGATCTGTCTGTCGATCAAAAAAAACAGGTCCAGGATGTTGTGCGTAATTATCTCACGCAAAATCCTGATGTTATTATTCAGGCTTTGCAGGTTTATCAGCAAAAACAAATGGACCAGGCAAAAAAAACTATCCAAAAAACGCAAGATAGTTCTCCGCAATATGTAGATGCTTTGTTCCATCAGCCAAATGATCCTTTTGCAGGCAATCCTAACGGTAAAATTACGGTCGTCGAATTTTTTGATTACCAATGCCCGCATTGTGTCGAAATGACGCCTGTGGTTGAAGGACTCATTAAAAATAATCCTGATGTTAAAATCGTTTTCAAAGAATTTCCTATTCGCGGGCCGATGTCTGAGCTTGCGACGCGTGCGGCTTTAGCGGCCAAGCAGCAAGGGAAATATTTTGAAATGCATAAGGGTTTGATGGGAGTCAAACAAGAACCCTTGACTGAAGATGCTATTTACAAGATTGCGCAATCGGTCGGCTTGGATCTGGATAAATTAAAAGCTGCAATGCGATCGGATGATGTGGACCAGCAAGTAAAAGCTAATTATCGATTGGCGCAGCAGTTAGAATTGTTAGGTACGCCGGCATTGTTTATTGCCAAGTCGGATGTAAAAAAAGGTTCACCAGCAACGGCGATTTTATTTATCCCCGGGCAGGTGGATAGCAATCAAATGAACCTGGCGATTAATAAAATTTCGAAGTAATTGATGACCCGCCCTAATACCATCCTTGATGGTGGGCACGGCGATGAAGCTGCCTTTGCCCACCATTTTAAGGAGGTATTAAAATGAAAGACCAATACGCCGTAATAGGCAACCCCATCCATCACAGTTGGTCTCCTAAAATACACCAATTATTTGCCGAACAAACCCAGCAAGAATTGGATTACAAAGCTATTTTGGCTCCTCTGGATGGATTTAAACACATTCTCAAAGAGTTCCAAAACCAGGGCGGAAAAGGATTAAACATTACTCTGCCTTTCAAGCAGCAAGCCTATCAAATTGTCGATACATTAAGCGAACGTGCGAAATTAGCCAAATCAATCAACACGATTCAATTTAACCCAGACGGCACGTTGTTTGGCGATAACACAGATGGAATCGGTTTTATCCGTGATGTGGTTCACAATCACAACTTTTCCATTTCAAACAAACGGGTTTTAATTTTAGGGGCAGGCGGTGCGGTGCGTGGTATCTTGCATCCTCTATTGCAAGAGTCGCCTGCGCAGTTAATCATTGCAAATCGTACAGAAGAAACCGCGAAGGCATTAATCGAAGAATTTCCTCATGATCCATCCATACAAACCTGCTCCCTATCATCGCTAGATCAGTTTAAATTTGATTTGGTGATTAATGGCACAAGCGCGAGCTTGACGGAAAACACAATCGACTTGCCAAAAAATATTTTAAGCGGGCAAGCTTATTGCTATGACATGGTATATGGCAAGGGAACAACGCCTTTTATGGCTTGGGCCGCTGAAAATAATGCCATGCTAATCAGCGATGGTTTGGGTATGTTGATCGAACAGGCAGCAGAATCATTCTATATCTGGCGCGGCATCAGACCAAAAACTCTTAATTTCTCTGTTCTTTTACTTGAATGTTCAGGCGCTTTTATATAGAATGCGACCTTTATTGCGGGGTGGAGCAGCCTGGTAGCTCGTCGGGCTCATAACCCGAAGGTCGTTGGTTCAAATCCAGCCCCCGCTACCAATAAATTGAAAAATAATAAAACCCCTGTTGGGGTTTTTTATTTTTGGGAAGTGAATTTTATCGATATGACAAATATGGCACTGCGCGACCGTTTGGCACCCCTGGTCATGGCAATGGGATATGAATTTGTAGGTTGTGAACTACAACGCCAGGGGCGTGGTTCAACGTTGCGGATTTATATCGATAACGAACAAGGCATTACGCTGGCAGATTGTTCCAAAGTGAGTCATCAAGTGAGCGCTATGCTAGATGTAGAGGACCCGATTCAGGGAGAATATAACCTGGAAATTTCCTCGCCAGGGTTGAATCGTCCTTTGTTTGATATTGCTCAATATAAAAAATTTATTGGAAGCCGGATCAAGGTCCGAACGCATAACCCCTTTAACAATCAGCGAAATTTTGTGGGGATTTTGCAGCAAGTAGATGAAACAAACGATATTCATCTATTAATTGATACAAAAGAGGTGGTTTTACCTTTTTCAAGCATTGAAAAGGCGAGAGTTATTCAGGAATTAGAGTAAGACTTTAACTCGAATGAGGCTGGCGCTATGAATAAAGAAATTTTACTAGTTGTTGAAGCAGTATCCAATGAGAAAGGTGTCGATGCGGATGTCATATTCCAGGCTATTGAAGCTGCATTGGAAATGGCGACCAAAAAGCGCTCGGGCGAAGATATTGATGTCAAGGTAACAATTAATAAAAAAACCGGCGATTATCAAACCGTGCGGCGATGGCTGGTGATTGACGATGCTGCAGATGAAAATGAAGTGGAAGATGGCGGCGGTGATGACGGTTTGACGCGTCTTATCCTGACTGAAGCGCGTCATCGCGATCCTAAAATTCAGGTAGGCGGATACATTGAAGAATCGATGGAATCTGTCGAATTTGGACGTATCGCTGCACAAAAAGCCAAACAAGTGATTGTGCAGAAAGTTCTCGAGGCAGAGCGCGCTCAATTAATCAGTGCATTCAAAGAGCGTTTGGGCACATTGGTCAATGGTGTCGTCAAAAAAGTGACGCGTGAATATATTTTGTTGGATTTGGGCAACAATGCCGAGGCGCTTTTGCAGCGTTCTGAAATGATTCCACATGAAGCCGTACGCGTAAATGATCGTTTGCGCGCGTATTTATACGAAATTCGGCCTGATGCAAAAGGCCCGCAAATGGCTGTCAGTCGTACGCGTCCTGAAATGTTGGTGGAATTATTCAAAATAGAAGTACCGGAAATTGGCGAAGAATTAATTGAAATTAAAGGCGCTGCGCGTGATCCTGGCTCTCGCGCCAAAATTGCAGTTAAAACAAATGATGGCCGTATCGATCCGATTGGAGCGTGTGTCGGAATGCGCGGGGCGCGAGTGCAGGCAGTTTCAAGCGAGCTGGGCGGCGAGCGTGTTGACATCGTATTGTGGGATGACAATCCAGCGCAATTAGTGATTAATGCGATGTCTCCAGCGGAAGTTGCTTCTATTGTGGTAGATGAAGATAGCCACACCATGGATATTGCAGTAAAAGAAGAGCAATTATCGCAAGCAATCGGCCGAAATGGTCAAAACGTTCGGTTAGCCAGCGAATTAACAGGCTGGCGTTTAAATGTGATGACAGAAGGCCAGGCGAAAGCCAAATCTCTCGCTGAAGAAGAAAACGTCCTGCAGTTATTCAAAGATAAACTGGGTATAGATGATGACATTGCACAAGTGCTAGCCGAAGAAGGCTTCACTTCACTGGAAGAAATTGCTTATGTCCCATTGCCGGAAATGCTGGAAATTGAAGGATTTGATGAAGAACTGGTTGGAGCACTGCGTGAGCGTGCGAAAGCCGTGTTATTGACCAAAGCCATTGCCAAAGAGCAGGAGCTTGAGAAAAAAGAGCCCGCAGAAGATTTGCTTGAAATGGAAGGAATGGATCGTCATCTCGCTTATATTCTTGCAAATCATGGTATCATCACTCGCGAAGATCTTGCGGAGCAATCGGTGGATGATTTGCTGGAAATAAACGAAATAAATGAAGAAAAAGCTGCTGAGTTAATTATGACAGCCCGTAAACCATGGTTTGAGGTATAGAGGTATCAATGTCAAAAGATCAGTTATCTGCTGTGGCTGAAATAAAAGGTTCAGTAATAAACGTAAAATCAAAAGGCGTGTCATTTAAACAGCTTGCCCTTGATATTGGCGTTTCAGACGAACGATTGCAGCTGCAGTTTAAAGAAGCAGGTATTAATATCTCAAGCGTTGATGACCTGGTGAGTGAAGAAGAAAAGCAAAAATTACTTCGATATTTGCAACAGCATCACGGCGCGAAAAAAGATGCGGCAGCGCCTGAGAAAATTATTTTACGCAGAGCTAAAACCAGTGAAATCAAAGTTGCAGGTATGCAAGGTGCACGTAAAACAATTAGCGTTCAAGTTCGTAAAAAACGGACTTACATTAAACGCCCGGCAGAAGAATTGAATAAAACAGCATTGGAAGTGTCTGCTGCTTCTTCGCAGGAAGCCGTTGTGCCTGCATCGATTGTTTCAGAAACCATGGAGATGGTTGAAGAACAACCTATTATAGAACAACAGCAGCCTGCTGAACCTGTTTCTCCTGTTCTGGAAGGAGCGGAACCTACAGTCATTGAACCTGTTAAAGTGATTACGCCCGCAAAAGAAAAATCTGCAACTGAAACTGCACCCAAACGCGCCAAAGAAAAACGCTCGCACGATATTCGGCCGGAAGCTGAAGATGATCGTCATAAAAAGAAAAAGAAAAGTCGCGGCGGCGATAGAGATGCCGGTCGTTATGAATCTTTAATCGGTAAAAAAGCTGCTCCCATCAGCGCATTCCGCGATGAAGAAGATATGGAAGGGGGTGATCGCCGGCGTCGCGGCAGACATAAAGCGCGCAGATTGGCACAGCAGATCCAGGTACAAGCTTTTACTCGTCCGACTGCTCCGATCATTCATGAAGTGGCCCTTCCTGAAACTATCACTGTTGCGGATTTGGCGCAAAAAATGTCGGTTAAAGCGGCTGAAGTCATCAAAACCATGATGAAAATGGGTGCAATGGTGACGATTAATCAAGTGATAGACCAGGAAACCGCGATATTAGTTGTCGAAGAAATGGGGCATAAATATAAGCTGATTAGCTCTTATGCACTCGAAGAATCCCTTTCATCTGAAGCGACAGGCGATCTTTTGCCGCGTGCGCCAGTGGTTACGATCATGGGCCACGTAGATCATGGTAAAACTTCCTTGCTGGATTATATTCGCCGAACCAAAGTGACAGCGCTTGAAGCGGGCGGCATCACTCAACATATCGGTGCGTATCATGTTGAAACGCCAAAAGGCGTGATTACTTTTCTGGATACACCAGGCCACGCGGCCTTTACTGCCATGCGTGCACGCGGTGCAAAATTAACAGATATCGTTATTCTGGTTGTGGCTGCAGATGATGGTGTCATGCCGCAAACGATTGAAGCGATTAATCATGCTAAAGCCGCAGAAGTTCCCATTATTGTTGCCGTCAATAAAATTGATAAACCGGAAGCGGACCTTGATCGTGTTCGTAATGATTTATCCAAGCATAACTTAATCCCAGAAGCATGGGGCGGCGACACGATGTTTGTTCCTATTTCAGCAAAAATGGGTACGCATATTGATCAATTACTGGATTCCATTTTGGTGCAGGCAGAAGTTCTGGATTTGAAAGCCATTGTCGAAACGCCCGCGCGTGGTGTCGTCATTGAATCTCGTTTGGATAAAGGCCGGGGTGCCGTGGCGAGCTTATTGGTCCAGCAAGGGACCTTGCATAAAGGTGATCTCGTTCTTGCTGGTTTTGAATATGGCCGCGTGCGTATGTTGACCGATGAAACAGGCAAACAGGTGGAAAATGCAGGGCCTTCTATTCCGGTTGAAATATTGGGATTATCCAGCACACCGAATGCAGGCGATGAATTTATTGTTGTGGAAGATGAGCGTCGTGCGCGCGAAGTTGCGCTTTTCCGTCAGGGTAAATTCCGCGAAGTGAAACTGGCGAAACAAAACGCTGCGAAACTGGAAAATATTCTGCAGCGTATGAGCGATGATAAAGAAGGCCGTGCGCTTAATATCGTTTTAAAAGCAGATGTGCAGGGTTCTGCAGAAGCTCTATCCCAAGCCTTGGGAGAGTTATCAACATCTGAAGTTAAAGTAAAAATTATTTCCAGTGCTGTCGGCGGAATCAGTGAATCTGACGTCAATCTTGCTTTAGCATCGAATGCGATTGTCATTGGTTTTAATGTACGCGCGAATAATGAAGCGCGTAAATTAATTGAAAGTGAAGGCGTCGATTTGCATTATCACAGCATTATTTACGATGTGATTAATGAAGTGAAACGCGCTATCAGTGGATTTATGGCGCCTGAAATTCAAGAGAAAATTGTGGGTCTCGCGGAAGTTCGTGAAGTATTCCGCTCATCCAAAATTGGTGCAATCGCAGGCTGTATGGTGCTGGAAGGTATTGTGCGGCGTAATAATCCGATTCGTGTTTTACGTGATAATGTTGTTGTATTTGAAGGGGCGTTGGAGTCTTTGCGTCGATTTAAAGAAGATGTTTCTGAAGTGCGCAGTGGAATGGAATGCGGTATCGGCGTAAAAAGTTATAATGACATTAAGCCGGGCGATCAAATTGAAGTATTTGAAAAAATTGAAGTGAAAAGAGTACTGTAAGATGGCGAAAGGGTTTAAACGCGAGCAACGCATAAACGATTTGATTCAAACGACTTTAGCGGAAATCATCCAGAAAGAAGCCAAAGATTTTCGTTTTGGGATGATTACGTTGACGGGCGTGAATGTTTCTCATGATCTGGCATCCGCTAAAATTTTTGTGAGTGTGCTGGAGGAAGATAAAGCTTGTGAAACGCTTGCAGCTTTAAATAATGCAGCCAAATATTTGCGTTATGAATTGGCCAATGCAATTGAGTTGCGTGTGACACCCGAATTGAAATTTATTTATGATGATTCTAGTGTGCGCGGAAGTCGTATTTCTTCATTGATTAGTCATGTTTTAAAAAAATAATTAACCTGATGAAACCCACATTAAAAAAAATTGACGGTATTTTATTGCTTAATAAACCATTGGAGATGACATCTAATGGTGCGCTGCAGCGCATCAAGCGTTTATTCGGCGCAAAAAAAGCGGGGCATACGGGTAGTTTAGATCCGTTAGCAACAGGTATGCTGCCCATTTGTTTTGGTGAAGCGACGAAAGTATCGCAATTTTTGCTTGATTCTGATAAGCGTTATCACATTAAAGTCAAATTAGGCATGAAAACCACGACAGGAGATGCTGAAGGTGAAGTCATCGCGACGCGCCCAGTTCTTCATATGAATAGAGAAAAAATCCAAATTGTGCTAGATCAGTTTTTGGGTCTCATTTCTCAAATTCCACCGATGTTTTCGGCCATTAAACATCAAGGCAAGCCTTTGTACGAATTGGCACGTCAAGGCCTAGAGGTTGAGCGAAAGCCGCGTGAAGTTTTTATTTATTCATCTCAATTGGTTTCTTTTGAAGATGAGACATTTGTTTTTGATGTTCATTGCAGTAAAGGGACCTATATTCGCACGTTAGTGGAAGATATTGGCGAAGTGCTGGGCTGTGGTGCCTATGTGGCGGGTTTGCATAGAACATCGGTAACGCCTTATCAACAAAATAAAATGTTTGGCTTGAACGAATTAGAAACATTACTGCAGCAATCGGGTTTTGATGCACTGGCGAAATGTTTATTGCCGGTTGATACATCAGTCCAACATCTTCCTGCGGTCCAGTTAAGTACTTCGGCTGTGTTTTATATGCGGACAGGACAGGCGGTGAGAGTGCTGTATGCACCGGATGCTGGTTTTGTGAGGATTTTTGGGAATGATGGGCAATTTATGGGAATCGGAGAAATTCTTGAAGATGGACGAGTGGCGCCGAGGCGATTGATTATACCTTGTGTATCCGTAATTTGAGAGTTTTAGAGTTGTTGGCGCGAAATTGAAGTTCGTCATTGGGGGTGAAGATGATCCAGGTTTTTTAGAATAATGAATCATATAAATCTAACCATTTGGGATTTATGCTTTCAATAAGAGCTAATTTCTTTTTTCGAGAACCTCCTTTGATTTGTTTCTCTCTTTCAATAGCGCTGTTCATATCTGCGTGTTGTTCGTAGTAAACAAGTAATTTACAATCGTAGCGTTTTGTAAAACCTTCTAGTTTCGCATACTTATGTTGATAAATCCGTTTTTGTAGATTACTTGTCACACCAACATAAAGCGTGCCATTACGTTTATTTGCCATAATATAAATTGCTGGATGACGTTTATGCATTTTTTTGATTCTCCTGGATTGTGTTGCATTGTTGGTTTTTAAGAATTTGATAGATATTTCCGTCATTGCGAACCCGCGCTTTTGCGGGTGAAGCAATCCAGGGTTTTAAGCAATGACAGACTGTC
>DATIJV010000042.1:0-15568 GCA_035478255.1 Gammaproteobacteria bacterium | reverse complement strand
TTGCGAGAGATTTAAACGTTCTGATTGAGAAAAATCGCAGCTGTAGCTCTTTCTACAGCGAGATTTTTCGATTGAAGAACGTTTAAAGGTCGATGCAATATGAGATGCTAAAAAACCTAAAACTCATCTGCGAGAGGTATAACAAATGCGTTCAAGAGACTATTTTCCTTTAGGTGTAGCTATCGGCCAGGCATTTTGCAACCGCCAGCAGGAAACCAATTTATTAATAGAAAATATTAAAAACGGTAAACATACCTTACTCATGGCAACAAGACGATACGGAAAATCCAGTCTTGCATTGCATGCGCTTAAACTCAGTAAGTTTCCGTTTAGCGAAGTAGATTTTTATATGGCAACAAATGAAAAAATAATTGAACGCTATATATTAAATGGTGTAGTAGATCTGATAGGTAAAGCACTTGGACCAATCGATAAGCTACTGACCTCGATAAAAAAATACATAAAAAATCTTAAACCCAAAATCGATATTGGTGCATCGCTATTCAAATTGGAGCTCGCCTCTGATGCTGAATCTGATCCTGCAACAAATGTGAAAGAAGGTCTGTTGTTAATAGAAAAATTACTGGAAGAAAAAGAAAAACATGCGGTTTTATTGCTAGATGAGTTTCAAAATGTTGGCCTGATTGCTCAGGGAAAAGGTATTGAAGGTGCAATAAGGCATGTTGCGCAAAAAACAAAATATTTGACTCTGATATTTTCAGGAAGTAATCGTAAATTGCTGCAAACGATGTTTGAAGATGAAACACGTCCATTATATAAACTGTGCTGGAAAATTAATGTGAACCGTATAGAGGCTGAATATTACAAAGCACATTTACAAAAAGCCGCGAAATCTGCGTGGAAATCAAAATTAAATGAAGAAGTATTAAATCAAATTATGACTCTGACTGAGAGACACCCATTTTATATCAATAAATTATGCGATAGAATATGGACATATTGTAATAAACTACCTTCTTTAGATGATGTGAATCGTGCGTGGAATGAAATTTTGTCTGAAGATAAAAGTGATGCGATAAAAGAAATATCTTTGCTTTCTCTGGGACAAAAAAATGTGTTGCATCAAATGGCAAAAGGTAATAATACATTGCTAACTGGAAAACAAATGATTTTAGAATTGCGTATGACAAGCAGTTCGATCATTACTGCGCTTGATGGATTGGAAGAAAAAGATATTATTGAAAAATATAATGATCAGTATCAGATTATTAATCCTGTCATTAAATTTTATGCACAGAAAAAATAAGAAATAATTTAAATTACGCGAGGATTTTAAAAAATGGCAACTATTCATTCCGGCGGAGTCAAAGGCTTCGCATTGATCATGCTCATTACCGGAGCGGTCGATACAATTAGAAATTTACCTGCAACCGCCTGGTTCGGCACATCATTAATTTTTTTCTTTATCTTTGCAGGCATTGTATTTTTAGTGCCGGCCGCGTTGGTTTCAGCAGAACTCGCTTCATCTTCATCTGAAGAAAGCGGCATTTTCCATTGGACTTGCCGGGCTTTCGGCGAAAAGACAGGTTTTTTCGCAGTATGGCTGCAATGGATTAGCAACCTGGTATGGTTCCCAACCATTTTGTCTTTTATTGCAGGTATGGCAACTTATTTTTTCTCCCCTGCTCTCGCTCAAAGCAAAATTTATCTGGTCAGTGTGATTTTAGGAACATTCTGGATACTGACTTTAATTAATTTGAAAGGTGTAAAAGTTTCTGCAAAATTCGCGAGTTTTTGTGCGACCGTCGGATTAATTATTCCTATGTCATTAATTATTTTGTTTGCTCTCATTTGGGTTTTACAAGGCCATCTATTACAAATTCATTTTACTCTGGGCCATCTCATTCCTAAATTTTCTGATACACAAAACTGGATTTCGCTCACTGCAATTATGACAGCATTCCTTGGAATTGAGCTTTCGACAGTGCATGTCAAAGATGTAGAAAATCCACAAAAATCTTATCCTAAAGCACTCATGATCTCTGTTTTAATAATTTTAATCACTATGATTTTAGGTTCCCTTTCCATTGCTATAGTGTTACCTAAAGATCAAATAAATTTAGTCAGCGGTATTTTACAAGCATTTTCAACTTATTTTACTGCTTATCATCTTTCCTGGGTCATGCCGATTTTGACTATTTTTATTATTATCGGCACAGCGGGAAGTATTATCAGTTGGATTATTTCACCAGCCCGAGGGTTATTACAAGCTGCTCAACATAATTTTTTACCTGATTTTTTTAAAAAAGAAAATAAATATGGAGTGGCAAGTAATTTATTAATTATCCAGGCAGTATTAGTCAGTGTATTTTGTCTCGCATTTTTATTAATGCCAAGTGTGAATGGTTCTTATTGGTTATTAACGGCATTAAGCACGCAGCTTTATATTTTAATGTACATCATTATGTTTGTGACAGGATTAGTTATGCGTCACAAATTTCCTCATTTAAAAAGAAATTTCAAAATTCCAGGTGGAAAAACCGGTCTGTGGATTGTATCTTTGCTTGGATTTTTAGGCTGCGGATTAACAGAAATTGTCGGATTTATTCCGCCTCATGGTATTAATGTGGGAAGTTTTTTACGTTATGAAATGATTTTTATTATCGGCATGATTTCTATGATGCTGCCTGCTGTGGGATGTTTTGTTTACAAATACAATAGATTTTAGAGCAAACATGACATTTGCACACATGCTTAACGCAGCTTCTTCTGCTATTTCTATGGCTCTTAAACATCCACTTAACAATGGACTTTTAAATGGTACTCTTCCTCGAAATAATTTTCGATTTTTGATAGAGCAAGATTATTTATACTTACCCGATTTTTCAAAAACGCTAATGCGTGTATCAAATAAATTACACAACATTCAGCATGCCAATATATTAAAAAAACTGTCCGAAAACGCGCTTGAAACTCAACGTAATATGTATATGAAATATCTGAAAGAACCACCGCCATTGAGATTATTTCAAACTACAAAATTTCCGTTAAAAAAAATTCCTGCCACAGTACATTATACAAATCATTTGGTTATAACAGCCGACACTGCATCAGCAGAAGAAGGAGTAGCGACCCATATTGCCTGTTATTTTCTATATCTTTTAATTGGAAAAGAATTGTTCCACACGCTAAACCTAGAAAATCCTTATCATTCATGGATGCTGTCTTACTCCAGTGAAAGACTCAAATCATCAACAGAAGCCATCATTCAAATAGCTGACGAATTGGGCCATTCAATTTCGTGCCCTCTCATGAAAAAAAAAATTGCTGATGCGTTTGTTAAATCCATCGAATGTGAGATACTTCTTTGGGATAGTGTTTGCAAAAAAAATGGTTACTTAGCCTCAGTTTTTAGGCATGAATCAGTCGAAATTGTAGATATAGGTAAAAAATTACTCATTTCTGGAGTTCGAGTCTCATGACATTGATAAAACATGAAGGTATAGCAGCCTGCCCACCACAGAAACTATTTGGCTTAATCAATTTAGTGGAACAGTATCCAAAATTTTTATCCTGGTGCAAAAGTGTCACGATTGATAATCGCACTCCAAAAGCAATTCAAGCAACTGTTTTTATACAGAAATATGGAATTTCTTTCCATTGCCCCTTCACTTATACCCTGCGCTCAAAAAACGAAATTCTTGTGAGTTTACCTTCAGGCGGGCCGTTTTATACGATTTCAGGAACATGGCGATTTCAAGCTTATGATAACAAAACTAAATTCAGTTTTGAGCTGCAATTAGAACACAAGAATACTTGGTGGATCAATTTTTTTCTTCTTCCAATTTTAAAAAGTGAAATTAAAAATGTGATAAAAGCGTTTGAGCAAAGAGCGTTATAATATAATTATCATGATGAGGAGTATGCTCATGAAAAAAACTACTACCTCAAGTGTTCTTGCCATGAATTTAATTATTTTAGTATTAGGCATGGTACTGTTGACACAATTCTACACCCTGTTATTTCAGCAAACTTTTTCTGTAAGCGGATGGCCAAATTATCTTAATAATTTGATGCAATATAACGAGGCTGGATCTTTTAAATATAAAATAATTATTTTTCTAAAAAACACATCTCCCTACAGTGCTTATTTATTTGCTGCTGGACTTTTTATCAGCGCGCTGACTTGCATCATGCTAATGGCAAGATTTTATATTTGCATCGCTGTAGCTGTTGGTTTTTTTATTGCATGGACATTAATCTGGAATGATCCTGGAATGTGGCCTTTCGAATTTGCATTTCCGGCAATTTTTGGGTTACTAGCTGGTTTAAGCATGCGTAATTATTCTTTAGCGCCGCAATCTATTTTTTTACAATTAAAATATTCTCCAGAAAAAACATTTTTATGTCTTATATTATCATCTGCTTTACTTTACTATGTTACTTTTATTGCTTTCCCAAAATCTGATTTTGCTTGGCATATAGCGTTCGCCTCGGCCTTAAGTTTTTTTATATTTTGCCTCGTTCCATTTTTTATGAAACTTAAAAACAAAAAAAATAATCTCGAAAAAGATAAAATGGGACATGTTGATAAATATTTAGATTTTATGATTATTATAATTGGATCAATGTTGATTCTTCAAGTTTATATTAATTATTTTTCTGGTGTATTTGATATAAATAATTTTCGCGAAAATCTTACGTATTTTGCAAAAAACACCAATGCGATTTGGTTAAGAAGCACTCTCACTCTGAATGCTGATTACAGTCAATGGATACTCCCGATTTATATGATATTCGAATCTTGTCTGAGTATCGGTGTAACTTTGTTACTGATTCGCGGGCCTATTTTATTAGTTGCTGGAGGATTATTTTGCTTATTAGCTTTCGCAGAATTAGGAGTTTCTTCAACCTGGCCGCCAGATCCTAAAAATCTTACCTGGGAATGGGAATTACTTTTTGTGACTGCAGTTGCGTTTATTATTGGTATTCAAAAAACATTAAAGCTCAAAGAAAATTTTTCTCTGAAAAAACTTGTAATGGGTGAACCTTTAGGAAACCATCACCCGATTTCTTTAATCGCTAATATTACCATTTCAATAATTTGTGGAATGATGCTTTATCTGATTGCCTTAACTGCACATTTTTTTATTGGAGATTCTTATTGGGTCACGGCAAAATATTCAGGAATAAGTTTTGCAGTCTTGATTTTTATTTTATTGAGCACAAACAGATTAAGAAAATAACCATTTATTTTAAGGAAACATTTAAATCAACAATATAAGGATTTTTTTTACCTTTTGAAAAATCATATTCTTTTTTCATAATTACCACCGTGATAATGACGATTTTTCATACCCAAACGCTTATCCCCGTCTAAACCTAAAACTCAACTACGAGAGGTTTTCAACGTACGCAAACCTTCTTGAATAATTCTCAAAGGATAAAGCATTTTCCACAAAGTAGATCGCTGAATAGATCGCAATTTTTTTGCTATTTGATGGTGTTTCTTTAACAGAGAATCAACATAACGATAAAAAAGCTTATCTTTTTCAAGATGGTTCAATATTTTTTTCCATTCCGTTGTAAATTTTTCATCATCAAAATGAAGTTCATCATTCGCAACACAGAGCAACAAATCGTATGTTTGTAGACATAATGGAAATAATTTCGTAGCAGAATGAGATTTGAAATCTTCATAACTGAATTGATTACGATATAAATTCTTATCCAGAAATTCATGGACATATTGATCAACGTTTTCCGTTCGCAAAGCAGTCGTAATTTCCAGATTTTTTTTTAGACGTTGAAGCTCCGCCAATGGATTTTCCATTAAACGCTCATAACTCACAATAATTCTTTTTTTCCCAGTCGTTTCCTGAATGGCAGGAACTAAATGCATTAGCCATAACAATAATCCCGTTTCAATGTCAGCTCCTGACAAGTTTTGATAGGATTGTGCAGAAGATAAGGGATTTCTGAGCGCAATAATATAATGTTCATTTAAACTTAAGCTCGCAAAAACCGATTGCCAAAATGGAATGAGCCTGGAGGTTTGCGGATCTTTAAAACCCCAAGATGTCGTATTGCTAAAACGTTGTTTGACTAAGGCAATAGCAGATTGTTCAATGGATTTTAACCTGTCGCCAAGTAATATTTGTCTATCGAGCAATGTAACACCGCTAGACAAACAATCGAGTTTATTAAAAATTTCACGATTGATCTTATAAACGACTTCATTATCTTCCCAAAAACCTTTAGGATTAACAGTCTTGCTGGCACGAGTCAGATTGCTGCCAAGATCTATTTCTAATACTTTTAATGCTCTTGTGATTGCACTGGTGCCGCTACGGGCTGGACCGAGTATAACAAAAATATTATTCATATTCTTAAAACCTGAAACTGATAAGTGTGAGCTATAGAATACCTTATTTTACAAAAATATCGCATTAAATAATGGTTCTACCTCTTATTTTTAAGATCTTTTATGTTTCCTCTACTGGGATTTGAGGCAGGATCCTTAGGAGGATGTATTGTTAGTACCTTCTCTTCTTTATCTACTTTTTTAGATCGAAGCTCAGACGTAAAAAATCTACCGTACTGTGTTGTTTGTGTTTCTTCTCTATGAATAATAGGATCAGGAGAATATTTTTTAGTACCATGCCGTCCTGCATGCGCTTTTGTAGCCTCGGCATTGGGTACACCTATCATTGTTTGACTACTAGCTGCTCTTTGAAGATCACCTCTTACTTGTTTTATTCCCGAGCGTATCAGTTTTCTTACATTCACTGCATTTTTACTTGTTCGGGAAAGCCCTACTGCTAAACTTTCTAATTTAGCCAGCGCTTTGGTGATATCGTCTTTTTCTCCATCTTTAAATATTGCCTTACCTGCTTCATTAAATTTAACTGCTCTCAGTTTATTATTCAATAAAGTAATTGCCGTATAAACATCATTATAATTATCTTCTTTACTTTTATGACGGCCTGGCGGCTGATTTGGCTCATCATGTTTAAACTCCTCTATACGTCTCATAGCTCTTGATAAGCCTGATTTTTTATCAAGCGAAAGAAATCCAAAAGCTTTTTCTCCCATTTTATTAACGAATTTATAAAATTCAGTAAAATCATGACTCGTACTGTCCAATACATCAGTTAATTCATCCAGCCTTTCAAAACGCTGCTTTGTTTTCTCGGGAGTGGAAATCCGGTCTAATGCATGGATACAGTCCCTTGTTTGATCTAGTTTATCTAAAAAATTATCCATTACTTTATTATCTAACATCTTTTTAAGATCCCTTGCATCACAAAAAGCCTGATAACACTCTTCCCTATGATTTTCGTAAATAGTTTTGGATGCCGGGCCCAAGAATACATCTCTTAAATGCCAATCTTTTCCTGTAAACCGATTTCTAAGTTCAAGTAAAGGTCTTATTTGTTCATCATAAAGTTCATTAAATTCCTCTTTTTTTTCAGGAGATAAAATATTTAAGTTATTGAATAGCGTACCAATAGCTTGCATTTCAGCTTCAAATTGCTCTTGTAAGCTCTCGATTTGTATTGCTGGCTGGATAGAATTAGTCACTTTTGTTTGAATCACATTAAATGCTTCTAAATTAGATGTATCTATTACGTCTCCCATAGAAAGTTTAGTCTTGAGAGTCTTTTCCATTTCCTCCAATTGATTATTAGCTCGCTCAGTTTCTGCATTGACTATAGCCAGTAAACCTACAATATTTCTAAATTTGGCATCAAGTTCTTTAGTCTTATCATCAATTTTTTTTATCTCAGACTCAATATTCTCAATATCTGAAAAGTCAGCCTTTTCACCTTCCTCTGTTTTTTTTCTTCCCATCTCTAAATATTTTTCACGGAGTTTATTTAATTCGCCAATTTCGTTAAAATACGTTGGTTCTAACTCTTTCAATTCTAAAAGTGCTTTATTTTTTCCTTCCGCTACTATTTGCCTTGCTTGTTCACATAATTCGTCAAGCTTCATTTCTTCCGCTTGATAGTTTGCCTTATAGATTGCTACAACATTATCTACTTTTAGACGTTTTGCTATTGATCCTTCTATTTTTCCTCTTACGCCGTTAGCATTAATAATTTGTTGACTAACTAAACCTTCTAAGTCTAAAATTGCTCTGTCTCTTTTTTCCGAGGGTTTAACTTCACTGATTGCAGCCTGGTATTTTTCCGTTAAAATTTTCCTCTGATCATTAAGGTATTTTGACAAAATCACAATATGATCTTCCTTATGTTTTTTCAAATATTCTTCCTGAACGTCATCTTTAGCAGCTGCTATAACACGGTCCCATATTGCATTTGCTCGCATTAACGTTAATTCCTGCGCTTGTTGCGCAGTCTCCTTGAGTTTATCTATTTTTTCCTTTACCTGATCTTGGGTAAGTGCTTGACCTATAATGGTTGGTGATCTACGCATAATAAAAATCCCCTCGTTAAAATACTTATATAAATCCAGTATAGTTCACCTTATAAATTAAGGTGTTAAAGAGAGGACCCACAGAAAAGAAATTAGATTAACATCCTGAAATTTAACGAAATTAATATTTTACCGAATCAGAAAAATAACTGATTTTATGAAAAAAAAATGATCAATTTAAGCACAACATGAGACCCTATTATGCCCGCATTTGCGGACATAATAGGTAACATTATCAACCCGGAATCGTTCCCGTCGGTGCGCCTGAATTATTCCCTGGACAGAATGTAATTGTGTAACTCACGCTATTCGTTCCGCCATTCGTACAGGTAAAACTACTGCTCTTGTCATCAAATGGATATACATAACTCGACGGGCAGGCAGATTTAATCCATGACACTGTAGACAAAGCATTACTAAACCACGTTGAATTCGATGCCTGACACTGCAATACGCTGCCGTTTGATGGAACAGTCAAATTGGTCGGTGCATTCTGCCAATTCTGACAGCCGCAACAGGCGCTTGTTGCACCATTCGTATAACACGAATTATTATACACAGCCGGTGATCCAGCACATTGATACATCTGTGTAAACTTGGAACCGCCATCCGCTCCATTCGTGCAAAAATAGGGAGATTTGTTATAATTTGAATTTGTTCCGCAAACTTGATCCGCTGTCCAATAGCCTAACCATAAACCACAATACGTAGTGGATAAATTATTTTGAATGCTAGAAAGACTTAATCCACAGGCTTGCGTTTTATCAGGCCCGCTGACGCAATCACTATTAGTCGTACAAACAGTGGGACTTGAACCCTGATTTTCTACCCACACATAATTCACAGAAGGCACAGAAGAACCGAGTGTCCAAGCGCATGCGCCCAATGTACCGGTACCGGAACCCTGGCTCGTCGTTATACCAGCAGATCCGCATGTATAAGGATTGCTGGGACTTGTTATACCACCGCCTGGAACCATGGACATCGGTAAATTGATTCCATTGATGACAGACAAATCATAACTATCAGTGCTCGGCTCAAGCGTCATTTCTGCAAGAGAGGCCGGTACCTGAAATCCAACTCCAGGAGCACAATTGCCATTCGCAGGCGTTGTCGTGCTGCCGCAATAAGCTGTAGCACAGGAACCCGGTGTTGCACTCGTGCATCCCGTACGTCCTGAAACATTCCCACTCCACACAGCAGTGACAGGGCCGGGGTTAGGGTTTTTGGGTGTAGGAGGCGGTGTATAGGTGTAAGTATACAGAGTCAACTGAACAGTCGCAGTTCCTCCATTTTTAGATAATACAAAATTACCGCTTGTCGGCGCTGGATCTTTCCAAAAACATCCGCCAAGTCCTCCATTTGCCGTCGTACCGCATGCGAATGCGCCAGGCAGATTTGTTTTTCTATCGCAGTCTGCATTAGTCGTGCAACCAACAATCCCGATACCTCCTCCATTCATCGCAAACGCGACATCTTGCGAACAATTATTCACAAAGGAAAATGTACGTGTGCCTGAACCTGTACTGTTATTAATAACACTGGAAGTTGTCGGTGAGCTTGTATAAATACCCGAAGCTCCAACATAACCTATACTGACTGCTCCATGTGTAGCGGCTGGTGTGAATGTACCTGTGATCACACAAGCAGGGCCCCCAACAGGTAAAGTTGAGCCGCAATTGCTCGCGCTGATTTGTGTATAGCCAGGAGAATTAGTTGATTTTGGAGCGAAGCTAAATCCAGTCAACGGTGTTGATCCCTGGTTTGAAAATGTAAACGTCAACACATAGGTAGAACTACTTTGTATTGTAGATGGCAATCCATTTGAAACAATGCCGAGCAACTGTGAATAAGCGCCTAATGTTTGGGACCGAATGGGTGTCTTGGGTATCTGGACTTTATTTTTGCCATATTCCATAAAGACACTTAACGATTGATTACCCGCCGCAGTTGGAACCAACACAAGTCCAATTTCACATGTTGCGTTGGGTGCTAACCGCAATCCTGAACAACCATCATGCATGGTCACTGCACCCGCAGGAAAAGAATTATTGGAAATTTTTAGCGGAGTCGGCATGGTAAAAGGCAAATTACTGACAAGCGTAAAACTGACAGCATAACTTTGGTTTAATTCTGTGATGGCAGGAACAGTACCCAGCTGCGACCAACCTATTGGATCTTTTCCTGCATAAGCATTGAAATTCAATAATAATAGCGCTGCAAATATTGTAAAAAATCGCATAATATTTTCCTTAAGCCAGGTAAGTTACACTTAAAATCACTGCGTTGGATCTGACAGGAGTTGTTAATTGATCCGTGTCATAATTCGTGTCAGTCAACGTGCTTGAATTCACGCCATAACCGGTTTTCGCCTGACCTAAATGACTATATTGATACATTAAACTTGCCCATATATTTTTTTGAATAATGAAATCAAGCCCTGCGCCAAAAGCATAACTGAAAGCAGTATTCGTTTGCCCTCTAAAACCTGGACTCACGCGCGGTGTCACATTTTGACGGGCCTGCTCGGTATAATGGCTGGCGTTATTTAACGACATTCCTGCACCTGCCAATAAAAAAGGCATCAGATGAGGCCATCGATAAAGGTCCGTTTTGATTTGTGCCAGAAATGTTTGCGTCTTAATTTTGTATTGATACTCGTAATTGGTAAATTCGGGAAGAGAATATTGCTGCACAAGTCCACTGACTTTGGAAGCAAGAGCATATGTGTAATTTAAAGCAAGACTGTAAAACGGAAACCATGTGTTATTGCGTGCCCATTGATAACCGCCATCGACCATAAACAAAGGAGCAGGCTCGACATTGTTGTTATGCATCCTGTCATTTGGCCAGCCTGTACCGCCGGAAATATAATCGTATCTTTTGACATTCAGAAAAGTTGCACCACCGCCAATACCTGCAAACCAGTTACCGCTCGCAAAAATTGGTGCGGAAAAACAAAATAAACTTAATAAAGTTAAACGATATAACATTTTTTTCATAAAGTGCATCCTTGCTAAAAAACCGTATTATTTGCTCCCTTCTCAATATCATTTTTTATAATCTGATTTAATTTTTGAAAAATTTTCCCCGGCGTTCCATCTCCAATGATCTGATCTTCAAACTGAATAACAGGAAGGATATCAATGGTCGTTCCAGTCATCATCACTTCACGCGCTGATTGTAACTCATCACAAGAAATTAGTCTTTCTTTTGTCGGAATGCCATTTTTATCAGCTAATTCACACGTTCTAATCATCGTCGTTCCTTTTAAAATAGAATTTAAAGGAGGATGCACAATAGTACCATCTGCATCGACAATAATAATATTTTCTCCACACCCCTCGGAAATATAATTCTTTTCATCAATACCGACTACAAAATCAAGCTTGCGATCAACGGCTTCTTTTTTCATTAAAACATTGGGAAGATAATTACAGGATTTGACTTGTGCCATCCACGAAGTTTTCATTGGAATAACGCTTTTTCCTATTTTTACGCCTTTTTCATATTTTTCTCTGGGCGGGTGTGAGAGTTTTGTAACAACGACATACAATTGCGGCTTGACCGAATCATAAGGATTCATGGAAAAACTTCCCGGACCGCGTGAAAGAAAAATTCGAATAGCTGTATCGCTTTGATTAGCTGCTTTGAGTGTTTGCAAAATAATTTCTTTGATTTCAGCAAAATTATAAGGAGATTGTATTCCAATTTTTTCAGCAGATTGAAATAATCGATGCAAATGCGCATCCAATAAATAAATAGATCTATTGACCGATTTCATGGCTTCAAATACCCCATCACCACGATGCACCATATGATCATCCAAAGGCAAAAGCATGAAACGAGGATTTTTTATAATTCCGCCAAACCAGGAAGAATAAAATGCATAATATGTATCAAAATGTGGATTATCATTGGCTTGAAGATTTTCCAATATTTCTTTTTCTTCTAACACGGAGAGAGAAAGCATACTAAAACACTCAATTGTTATAAAGGATAATCTTGAGTAACGGCTCTATTTTCGATAGACTTCCCAGCCAGTTTTCTGATTTCAGCCAAGCTATAGGGTAATTCCTTGGGTTCGAGCACACTCATGACAATACTCCTTAACGCTCTAAAAAATTAGGAATTGATTATATACCATGTGCAGCCATAATTTGAGTTTTTTTTTCATCCCATCTGCGAGCCATCTTGCAGCGAAAAAAAATGCTCACATAGAAACGGCTATGTTCGCATTTTTTTCGCTGCAATCTGACTCACATCTAGGCGCAAAAAACCTCAAATTATGGCCGCACATGGTATAACAACATGATTAATAAATTGCAAATAGCGAATACAATTTTTCCTCTTAACCTCATTCAGGGACCATTGGCGGGTGTAAGTTCTGCACCTTTTCGCCGATTGACCTGGCGATATAGCAAACCTGCATTTATTTGCACCGAAATGATTTCGTGTAAGAGCATTCTTCATCAATCAGAATCTTCATTACAGCGCTTTATAAAAATTGATCCCGACGAAGGCCGGGTTTGTTTTCAACTATCAGCGAATGATCCTTTGGAATTAGCTGAAGCCACTAAACGCATCACCGCACACGGCGCGCATTTAATTGATCTCAATTGCGGTTGCCCGGTAAAAAAAATTCGCAGCAAAGGTGCAGGTTCCAGTTTGTTGACAGATCCGGTAAAACTTTTCAAATTGATTACCGCCATGAAACAAAATACTCATCTGCCGGTTTCGATTAAAATTCGTGTAGAAGGAAGAAGTGATGAAAAATTTAATGCTCTGGTGGCAGAAGTCGTAGCAGATGCTGGCGCCGATTTTTTGGTCGTACATGGCAGACACTGGACAGAACATTATGAAATACCGTGTCATTATCAGGATATTAAATTTTTTGTTGAGCGGTTGAATATTCCGGTGATCGGAAATGGCGATACGGTTTGTTGTGAGTCTCTGAAAAAAATGTTTGCGACGGGTTGCGCAGGCGTCATGATTTCACGTGCAGGTGTAGGGCAACCGTGGTTGATTGCTAAATTAACTTCTGAAATGAATGGGACAAAATTTGTGGAGCCTTCATTTGAAGAAAGAGGCTTAATTTTTTTAGAGCATGTGAGTCATTTGATTGAATTGTTGGGCAATGAGAAACGAGGTATTTTGGAAGCGCGCAAATTAGCGAAATATTACGCTCGCGGATTAAAAAATAGAATGGAATTTTGTGAAGAGGTAAATAAGTGTGAGAATTTTATTAGCTTGAAAAAAGTATGTGAAGAAAATTTTTGATCTCACTAACAAGTACGCAACGCGCGTCTTAAAATTTTTCCTACATTTGACTTAGGGAGTCCAGCAACAAATTCTATGTGTTTTGGAATCTTATATCCTGTTAAATATTTATGACAATGCAGTAAAACATCGTCCGCCGTTAAACTGGGGTTTTCTTTAACAATAAAGGCTTTGACTGCTTCACCAGAATTTTCATCGGGAACCCCAATCACAGCCACTTCTTTCACTCCTGAAAGCTCAGCAATCACATCTTCAATTTCATTGGGATAAACATTAAAACCCGATACCAAAATCATGTCTTTTTTTCGTTCGCGAATACGTACATAACCTTGCTCATCAATGGAAGCAATATCGCCAGTGAGTAACCAGCCATTTTTAATCAAAACTTTTTGTGTTTCTTCGGGATTTTGCCAGTAACCTTTCATCACTTGCGGACCTTTCACAGCAAGCTCACCAGGCTCATTAAAAGGAACTTCATTTCCATTCTCATCCAGAATAGCGACGTCCGTCGAGCAAACTGGTAATCCAACTGTTCCGTTATAATTTTTTAAATCAGGCGGGTTGATGGTGACGCAAGGCGATGTTTCAGTTAATCCATAAGCTTCTAAAAGTGTAACGCCTGTCAAGGCTTGCCATTTTTCGGCAACGGCTTTTTGTACCGCCATGCCGCCCCCAAAGCTTAATTTCAATTTACTAAAATCAAGTTTTGCGAACTTTGGGTTTTTTAACAAACTATTAAATAATGTATTCACACCTGTAATCACTGTAAATTGAAATTTACTCAGCTCTGAAATCATATGCGGCAAATCACGCGGGTTCGTTATTAAAACATTTAAACCGCCAGCTTTAAATAAAATAAGACAATTCCCAGTGAGTGAAAAAATATGATAAAGCGGAAGAGCTGTGATGACGACTTCTTTACCTCTTTCCAAAATAGGGCTGAGCCAAGCTTCCGCCTGAACAACGTTTGCGATAATATTTCGATGCGTCAACATCGCGCCTTTGGCAACACCTGTCGTCCCGCCTGTATATTGTAGAAATGCAATATCGTCAGGTGAGATTTTTACCGGGTCAAGCGCCAGTTTTTTTCCTTCTCTGATAACATTTTTAAATGAGATACTTTCGGGAATATGCACGCACGGAATTTTTTTCTGAATATATTTCAGATAAAAATTAATTAAAAAAGCTTTGGGCTCTGGAAATAAATCGCCTATGTTTGTAACGATAATATTTTTTAACGGCGTATGAGGTAAGGCTTCTTTTACAGTGTTAAGGAAATTGGCTAAAACAACAAGGGTTTCAGCACCCGAATCGTTCATTTGGTGAATTAATTCAATCGGCGTGTAAAGCGGGTTTACGTTCACAACGATTAATCCAGCGCGTAAGGCGCCAAACATAACAACAGGATATTGCAACACATTGGGCAGCATGATGGCTAAGCGATCGCCTTTTTTGAGATTTAATATTGATTGTAGATAGGCAGCGAAGGCTTGGGACAAGTGATCGATTTCTTGAAAGCTTAAAGTAACGCCCAGATTATAAAATGCGGGCAATGTTTTGAATTCGGCGCAGGCTTGTTCGAACATTTCAGCGATAGATTGATAAGCATCAGGATTAATTTCTGCAGGTACACCTTGGGGATAGTTTTTCAGCCAGACTTTTTCCACGAAAAGTTCCTTAGAACCTGTTCAAATTGATCGGGGTGGCCGGATTTGAACCGACGACCACTTGCCCCCCAGACAAGTGCGCTACCAGGCTGCGCCACACCCCGTTTGTTTTTTTACTATACCATGCGCGGCCATAATTTGAGATTTTTTTGCGCCCAGATGTGAGTCAGATTGCAGCGAAAAAAATGCGAACATAGCCGTTTCTATGTGAGCATTTT
>DATIJV010000041.1:0-4172 GCA_035478255.1 Gammaproteobacteria bacterium | reverse complement strand
CCTGGATTGCTTCGCCGAAAAGCACGGCTCGCAATGACGCATTAGCTTTAAATTGACGCATTGCTGCGTGAATACTTACCAACCACATGAATTATACGATGAACAACATGACTGCTGCACACACGTCGTGCAAGTCGTTACAGTTGAGTAACAACTATTGCAGCAGCCATTATTCATATTGTAACATCCAGTTAATCCTACACACCCTATGACAATTATAGTGCCAACCCACATTTTCGTTTTCATTTTAAGCCTCCTCATTATTTTTATCAAAAAAAATTATTTCACCTGATGACCATTGCTCATAAAACTGTTCGCAGACCATTTTATTTCCGCAGAATAATCTTTTTCATCGGCATTAACATAGCCATTTTTTAATAAATTTTCGAATTTTTCACGAATCTGTTTTTCCGCAATATTCTGAAAATACGTAACTTTGTTTTTTAAAAATTGATACGGTTTTTCAATTTGCGCATATTGCCAGCAAAGCTGATAAGTCACTATCAAAGAAATTTGTCTATCTAAAAATAAATCCCTT
The DNA here is from genome assembly GCA_035478255.1 of Gammaproteobacteria bacterium. Taxonomy (GTDB): domain Bacteria; phylum Pseudomonadota; class Gammaproteobacteria; order DSM-16500; family DSM-16500; genus DATIJJ01. The sequence goes on along the minus strand of DATIJV010000041.1, from coordinate 3,634 downwards.
ACTATTTTTTTATACTCGCCCATAGAAACCAGATTTTTTTGCATATCCCCCAGCACATCTTCTGCCTGCTTACTAATAAAACCGTGACTTGACAAATAATCAATAAATATCTCGTTTCTTTGCATAGCAAATTCCAATTCATTACGTGCAGTCATTAAAACATTTTTTTGAGGTGCCGCCACATCTCGCACAAAATCAGGAATCGTCGATGCAAGTTGAATTAAATCTTTCATGACTTTTTTAGAAATTTTAATATTTAATTGTGCTTGACCTGTCATCACCAAATCATACAAATCACTTGGCGAAATAAAATTATTTTCTGCCCATCCAAACGTGCCTTTTGCGATAATTTTTCCATCGGGCGACACTACATTAAATTTATCCAGGTTAATTGCCGTGCCAGGCCCCACGATTTTAGGCAAAAGCATCGTCATTTTTTGTTTTAATTGACCTTGATAGACTTCTCCATTTTCCAAAATATCTTGATATGCACTGAACACATCACGGACAGCGAGCAAATTAAATTTATTGAGATTGACTTCAATGTCAACAGGACCAAACAATTCATCATTAAATTGAATATTTTTTATATTTATTTTTCTATTCGCATGTAAAAAATCCTGGTCTGCATCAGTCGAACCTTCTACGTTAAAATCTATTATCCGAATATCTTTTTCGCCGATTTGTTTAAGCAAAATATCAGAAATTTTCATGGAACCATCGCCAAGCCAAAACTGATTTTTGTCCTGATATTGATCCAATTGAATTTTTATAGAAGGAATTTCTAATGATTCATCCTCATCTTTTAACCATAACTGGCTTAACTTGATTTCGCCATCAAACCGATGACGCAAAGGATAAATCCATATTTTTGCCAGGATATTTTGAATCCCGGCTTGAATATCATTTACATGATCTGAAATATTTAACCCGGAAATTCTCAAATAATTAAAATAATTTGCAAAAATTGAAACAAAACTTGCTGATTCAATTTTTAAATCTGGCATGCCGCTCAATAATAAAAATTCAGCAAGCTTCGATGAAACAAGAATTTTATTTTGAATGGCCGCTATTCCAAAAAAATGAGCAATATTTTTGACGGGAAAATAAATGACAGGACCATGTTGAATGTGCTGATTAATTGTAATTTTAGAAAACGCGGAAAAATCTGTAGACGTTTTAAATAATTTTTCTAAATATTCTGGGTCAAATGAAATATTTGCCGTGACATCAGAACTAAACCAGCCGCGCCGATAATCAATAATGTTCACATGAATATTTTTTTCAGAAAAATAAAAAGAAATTAAATTATTATAATTTTTTTGAACCCAAAGACCTGCTGCAAATGGGCCCGCTATGAGTGAAACAATAATCAGCACGAATATGCCAAGAATAATTTTTCGCATGGATCCTCTTCGATTGATTTACAAAAATCGGATCAAGAACAGGTTTCCAATTGCTCTATTATTAATTGTACACTACGTTTGCCCCGGTATTCGTTGACATCCAATCGATAAGCAATATTAATAAATTCACAGCGATAATTAGGCCATTGATTAATATCAACATTAAATGCAATCGCCTGAATAGGTTGATCTTCACGGCTTAAAGTTAATTTTAAATGACGTCCACCGACTAGCCGCTGTTCTAAAATTTGAAAAACTCCATCAAATACAGGTTCTGGAAATGATTGCCCCCAAGGCCCTGCTTCACGCAAAATTTCAGCTGATTCGAGCGATAATTCTGTTAAATCTAATTCACCATCACTGAATAAAGCATGCTGCAAATCCAAAAAATTTAATTTTTGGGAAACAACTTCATTAAAAATCGCAGAAAAATTTTCAAATTGTGTGCGCGATAATGTTAATCCAGCCGCCATCGCATGTCCGCCAAATTTATTAATGCAGTCAGGATATTTTGCCGCGATATCTGCTAATACATCACGAATATGCAATCCAGGGATTGAACGAGCGGATCCTTTTAATTCATCCGCATTTGCCAATGCAAATGCAATCACAGGCCGATGCAAACGATCTTTGATACGTCCCGCCAAAATTCCAATCACACCTTGATGCCACTCTTCATCAAATAAACAAATTCCATTTGTTTTAGCATCAGTTTCAATTTTATTTAATGCTGTTAATGCTTGTTCTTGCATATCTTGTTCTATCACACGCCGTTCATCATTTAACTGAGTCAATAACGCCGCCATTTCTCGCGCGTGAGTTAAGTCTGATGTCAACAAACATTCTATGCCCAATGACATATCATCCAGACGCCCTGCCGCATTTAATCGTGGAGCGACAGCAAATCCAAGGTCCGATGCTGTCACTCTCGCCTGATTTCTACCGCTAATTTCCAATAGCGCAGTGATGCCTGGCACGCATTGCTGAGAACGAATACGCCGCAATCCCTGATAAACTAAAATACGATTATTATGATCAAGCGACACGACATCAGCGACTGTGCCAAGTGCCACCAAATCCAGTAAGCGTGACATATTAGGTTCAGGAATATTATTTTGTTGAAACCAGTTTTGTCCGCTTAGGTAACGACGTAACGCTAACATCACGTAAAAAATAACGCCGACACCCGCAATGTTTTTGCTGGGAAATTCATCATGATGCTGATTGGGATTCACAATTGCATCAGCAAGCGGAAGAGTTTCAGCAGGAAGATGATGATCGGTTACGATGACTTTTATACCCAATTGCTTTGCAGCGCTCACACCGGCATGACTCGCAATACCATTATCAACTGTGACAATGACATCAGGCGAAAAATCTTTGGCTATTTGCACCAGTTCTGGCGTTAATCCATAACCGAATGCAAAACGATTAGGCACGAGATAATCAACATGCTGTGCACCCAATCCTTTCAATGCGTGAATTGCAACTGCTGTACTCGTGGCGCCATCTGCATCAAAGTCACCAATGATTAAAATTTTTTCCTGATGCATCAACGCATGCGCTAAACATTTTACGGCAGCCTCCATTCCGAGCATCGTGTGAAATGGCAGCAAATGTTCAAGACCGCGTTCCAGTTCCTGACTCGATGAAATGTCGCGTGCGGTATAAACGCGATGCAAGAGTGGATGTAAATGCGGAATCTCGATTGAATTTTTCGTGCGGCGTTTTATTGTTTTTTTTATCATCGTGAACATCCATGGTATAAATTTTATTTTTGTGATTGTAAAACTTTTTTATTAAAGTAATTCGTTGCGGCGACGCCCCAAACACAGGAAATTAACCACACTAAAAGGATTGGGCCGAATAATTTTGCCCGCAGCACTAAAAGTCCTAACACAATCATCACGATGCCGCCCATCAGTGAAGAGTAAAGCACACCAACAGGCCCTAAAAATGTACAAAACAGCAAAGCAATTGCTACACTTTTAAGAGGCATATTTATTTTTATCTCGTTCATATAGAGTGAAACCTTTAGTGGACAGAATGGAAAGAATCTACCTGAACCCTGAATAACATTGCAAGTATATACCTCTCGCAGATGAGTTTTAGGTTTTTTAGCATCTCATATTGCATCGACCTTTAAACGTTCTTCAATCGAAAAATCTCGCTGTAGAAAGAGCTACAGCTGCGATTTTTCTCAATCAGAACGTTTAAATCTCTCGCAA
>DATIJV010000040.1:0-1761 GCA_035478255.1 Gammaproteobacteria bacterium | reverse complement strand
CGAACGTGGGTTCCTTTGCAATAAAAAAAATTTTACTTTACTGATCGGTTCGAGTAATTTTTGATGGCGCATGGCGAGAAGCGTTAGAACCTGTCGACAGGTTCTAAGGCTTAAGGATAAGCTGTTTGCTTTTCGCCGTGAGCTTGAGGTCTAGGGCGTGTCCTCATTCTGTTTATGCCGTTTAAAGGGTGGTAAATCGAGTCAAAATGTGTGAAAATTTGAGGCGAATAGCACCGCTATTTAACGAAAATTTTCAACGATTTTGGCCGATTCTACCGCTTTTTAAACAAAACAAACTAATTGATGACACGCCCTAATCTTTTCCATAAATATCATCACGAAAATTCACCGCGCCATTTTCATCCACCCATGCCGTAATATAAGTAATCAATATCGGCGTTGGGCGATACGCTTTCACATATTTTGTTTTTTCAGAAGCGATAATTTCCTGCAAATAATCTTCACTCCAATCAGGACTTCCATCCATTAAAAAATCGACCAATGCCAGCGGGTTTTCTAGTCGAACACAACCATGGCTTAACGCACGCTCATCCTGGTTAAACAATTCTTTTACCGGCGTATCATGCAAATACACATCATGTGAATTTTGAAATTCAAATTTTACAACGCCTAATGAATTATCCAATCCCGGTTCTTGTCTAAAACGATAAGGAAATCCATTTTCACGCGCTGCACGCCAATCCACTTTATCTTGATCAATTTCATAATTTTTTTCATTAGACAAAATTTTCAAACGATTGCTGTCAAGATAGCTGGGATCTTCCTGGACTTTTTTGACAATTTCATTTTGCGCAATTTTGGTGGGAACATTCCAGTAAGGATTAAAAACCAAACGCGAAATTTGTGATTGCAATTCAGGTGTTTCTGATTCAGGTTTTCCTACAATAATTTTCATTGATAATATTTTTTCATTGTTATCGTAAACATATAATTCATAATCTGGAACATTTACCATAATAAAACGGCCGTTTAAACGATGAGCCAGGCTCGCCCAGCGCTGCATGTTGATAACAATTTGTTTTGCACGTATGCTCGCTGGAACATTTAATTCTTGCAGCGTCATTTTTCCTACAATACCATCTATTTTCAAGCCATTGCGTTTTTGAAATCCTTTGACAGCTTGTGCTAAAGGTTTATCAAATAAATTATCAGAACGATTGTAATATTCGGGTAAGTCACGTGTTGCTTTTAATCGTTCACGCAAAAAAATGACGGCGGAATTTTTTACGCCAATTTTTAATTTTTTAGAAGTTTCTGGAATAGTTGGCCAGGGATGCATAACAGCATCTTGATATAAAGGTAATACATCACGCAACTGCACGTAGTTTTTTTCTGCGAGCGACAGGGTTTCAGTCCCGAGACTGACTGTACTGTGATAATAACTATATAAATTCTCAGGATTTTCAAGATCGTTTTCGGAATCCGCAGCATAGCAAGGAAAAATCATTGAGCACAAAAAAACAAGAACAAGCTCACGCATGAATAATCGCATATGCTTACTCCATTTAATCCTTTAGAAAAAAATCCATGAAATTATGATGATGGCGTGTGTGAAGAGAGATTTTGCCCGGTCCGTTTTATAATTTTATTTTAACATATTTAACGTCAGTATTGTCTAAGCAAAAACACTTCGTTTGCTTAGACAATACTGTAAAATTTCTGGATCCCGTCCTATAGATTGCTCGCATTCTGCTCTCAATCGACGGGATAACCTGAGTATTGCGTGAACGTTTTTTCTTA
>DATIJV010000039.1:0-13944 GCA_035478255.1 Gammaproteobacteria bacterium | reverse complement strand
TTGCGAGAGATTTTAACGTTCTGATTGAGAAAAATCGCAGCTGTAGCTCTTTCTACAGCGAGATTTTTCGATTGAAGAACGTTTAAAGGTCGATGCAATATGAGATGCTAAAAAACCTAAAACTCATCTACGAGAGGTATACACCGCATGATAGACTTTGTACCGCTATGGACGTTCATTCTAGGTGCTGCTGTTTTTTTCTATGTTTTACTGGATGGATTCGATTTGGGCGTCGGCATGCTTTACGGTTTGGCGCCCGATCGCGCTTCGCGTAATTTAATTATGAATTCAATTGCACCTGTCTGGGATGGAAATGAAACCTGGCTGGTTTTAGGCAGCGTTGGATTATTCGCTGCATTTCCTTTAGCGTTTAGCATTATTATTCCCGCGGTTTACTTCCCTGTTTTAGTGATGTTACTCGCATTAATTTTTCGCGGTGTGGCATTTGAATTTCATTTTCGCGATGCAGAACACGTGACATTTTGGGACCGTGCTTTTAGTTTTGGCTCATTGATTGCAACTTTCGCACAAGGGATTGTGCTCGGTGCATTTATTCAGGGGTTTGCGGTTGAAGGCCGGCAATTTGCGGGCAGTTCCTGGGATTGTTTCACCCCTTTCTCTATTTTTACTGGACTCGCACTTACTTTTGGTTATGGCTTGCTGGGCGCGGGCTGGTTAATTTTAAAAACGGAAGGCGAATTGCAAAAATTCGCGCGCCGGCAAGGTCGCTGGTGTTTTGTTGCAGTTCTGGTAGCGATTGGTATCGCATCACTCTGGACCCCTTGGATGGATGGAAATATTGCAAAACGTTGGTTTTCCTGGCCGAATATCGCGTATCTTTCGCCCGTGCCTGTGGTTACTTTGATCCTCGCAATTTTTGAATGGCGCTCTCTCAACAATCGATCTGAAGCGGCTCCTTTTATTGGCGCGATCGGATTATTTCTGATTTCTTATGTGGGTATTGCAATCAGTCTTTTTCCCATGATTGTCCCCAAACATTTTACCTTATGGGAAGCGGCATCTTCGCCTGAAACCCAAGCATTTTTAATTGTGGGGACATTATTTTTATTGCCGATTATTTTAATGTATAGCGCCTGGTCGTACTGGGTATTTCGCGGAAAAGTGCGCGCGGATATTGGATATCATTAGGGCGTGTCATCAATTAGTTTGCTTTTTAAACAAAATAAACTAATTGATGACACGTCCTAAATATTGCTTGAATTCAAAAGATTTTTGTTTAAGAATAAAGCGTGACGTGAAGATGCGGAAACATCTCCACGCCACTAACCACATCAACCTGAACAGGAGATCGACATGGCTACGCATAGCGTAAATGAACTTACGTCTTTAATAAACACTCAAATTGATTCTCATGAAAAAATACATGAAATTTTGCTAAAAGCTAAGGCCCTTAGTTATATAGCTTTGGACATGGATTTTCGAAATTATGAGCAATCTATCACCAATCAGTACTTAATTACTCTGTACGATATCATTATTGAATCCATGCGCCTGCACGAGTCTGCGCTGGATAATTTAATAAAATATATCCATGTAGAAAATTAAATACTGTTTTTATAAAGCATGCCCGTCTCTCGGGCGGGCATTCATTACAATTGCAATTTTAATAAGGAATATATGGTTTATAACGAATCTGACACTTCAAAGTGATTGATTATCAAAACAGACAAGATGAGCTGGATGCTTCAATGAATCCTTTTGCCAGCGTTATTCTGGTACAATTAGCTGCGTTGAAAGCGAGGCTTAAACCGCATGAAGAGAGGAAACGGGTTAAATTTGCTCTGACGCGGCGGCTTTATGAAAAACGGTTTAGTAAAAAAGAAATAAGTAATATTTATAAGTTTATCGACTGGTTGATTGGTTTGCCGAATCCGCTTGAGATAGAATATCTGGAAGAGGTTTGTGAATTAGAGGAGACGAAAAAAATGGCATATATTACTAGCGCGGAAAGAATTGGTATTGAAAAAGGCAGAAAAGAAGGCAGAGAAGAAGGCAGGGAAGAAGGTAGAGAGGAAGGTAAGCTTGAAGTGGCTAAACTTTTATTAAGAGAAGGGTGCGAAGTTGCCTTTGTAGAAAAAACCACAGGAATATCGCCAGATCAAATTAAAGCGTTACAACAGAAATTAAAAGAGACTGAGCATTTGTTTGAATAGTTTTTATTGTCAGGCGACTCGTTACTTCGAGATTGAAAGCAGGAACCTATGAAAAAAATCACCCATGATGTTAAAACTCTGCAAGGCATGATTGCTGCTTTGCAAGCATTCTGGTCTGAACAAGGCTGTGTGATCGTGCAGCCTTTTGATATGGAAGTGGGTGCAGGCACATTCCATCCTGCAACTTTTTTGCGATCCATTGGGCCTGAACCCTGGCGCGCGGCGTATGTCCAGCCGAGCCGTCGACCGACAGATGGCCGCTACGGTGAAAATCCCAATCGCGTGCAGCATTATTATCAATTTCAAGTGGTGTTGAAACCCTCTCCCGATAATATTCAGGAACTTTACCTTGATTCCTTGCGCGCGCTCGGTATTGATCCGCTCATCGACGATATTCGTTTTGTCGAAGATAACTGGGAATCTCCGACTTTAGGTGCGTGGGGTTTAGGCTGGGAAGTTTGGCTGAATGGTATGGAAGTCACTCAATATACGTATTTTCAGCAAGTGGGTGGCCTTATTTGCAAACCTGTGACGGGTGAAATCACATACGGCCTCGAACGTCTGGCGATGCCGTTACAAGGTGTCGATAATTTTTACGATTTAGTCTGGTGTAAAACACCCTCGGGCACGGTGACCTATGGCGATGTATTTCATCAGAACGAAGTCGAAATGTCGAAATATAATTTTGAAATCGCGAATGTTGAAGAACTTTCCAATCAATTTAATACATTTGAACGAGAAAGTGCGCGATTAATTGAAGCGAATTTGCCTTTGCCCGCCTATGAAATGGCATTAAAAGCATCCCACACATTTAATTTGCTCGATGCGCGCGGTGCAATTTCTGTCACCGAACGCCAACAATATATTTTAAAAATTCGCCGCTTAACCAAGCTTGTCGCAGAAAGTTATTTCAACGCGCGTGAAACTTTAGGTTTTCCTCTATTGCAGGACAAGAACAATGCAGCAAAAGTCTAATGAAGATTTTTTAATTGAAATTCATACTGAAGAATTGCCTCCTAAAGCACTGCGTTATCTGGCAGAAAATTTTTTAGAAGAAATCAAAACGCGCCTGGATAAGTTGGAATTGCGTTATCGTGATGCTGAATTTTTTGCGACTCCACGCCGTTTGGCAGTGCTCATAAAAAAATTGGCAGCGAAACAAGCGGATACAGCAATCGAGCGCAAAGGCCCGGCGATTCTCGCTGCATTTGATAAAGAGGGCAATCCCACGCCTGCTTGCATCGGTTTTGCAAAATCTTGTGGCGTGACGCCCAAAGAACTTATTCAGATTAAAACAGCGCAAGGTTCATGGATGGGCTATCAGCAAATCGTTTTGGGCAAAACAGTTCAGGAACTTTTACCTTTGCAAGTTGAACAGGCACTTGCCGCCTTGCCAATTCCAAAACGTATGCGCTGGGGCGCGGGATCTGTTGAATTTGTGCGTCCTGTGCAGTCGGTCATGATGCTATATGGAAATAATATCATTGACGCTGAAATTTTGGGTTGCCGCACCAATCGTTTAACACGCGGCCACCGTTTTCATAGCAAGGGTTGGGTTTCAATTGCTAATCCTCTGCGTTATGTTAAAACATTGGAACGCAAATATGTCATCGCAGATTTTGTAAAACGAAAAGAAATGATTCGTAAAGCCGCGACTGAAAGCATTTCTCTGCTCAATAAAAATTTACAACTTGTTATCGATGAGAATGTATTGGATGAAGTCACGGGACTGGTTGAATGGCCGATTGCAATCGTCGGGCGTTTCGATGAAACTTTTTTAAAAATTCCGTCTGAAGCTTTGATTGCTGCGATGCAAGATCATCAGCGCTATTTTCCAGTGACCGATCAAAATAAAAAATTAATGCCATATTTTGTGACGATCAGTAATATCCAAAGCCGTGATGTAAACAATGTCATTGCGGGAAATGAACGCGTTTTGCGCGCACGTCTGGCAGATGCTGCATTCTTTTTTGAAATGGATAAAAAACGTAAATTGATCGATCGCGTAGAAGATTTAAAAAATATTATTTTTCAGGCGAAGCTTGGTACGTTATATCAAAAATCAGAACGTGTTGCTCATCTTGCGAAATATATTGCGCAAAAAATTCAAATCGATGAAGAAAAAGCAAAGCGCGCAGGTTTGTTGGCCAAAACTGATTTGACTACGCAAATGGTGGGAGAATTTCCCGAATTGCAAGGTGTGATGGGATATTATTATGCCAGGCACGACGGCGAAGGTGCGGCTGTCGCAGAAGCATTAAAAGAGCAATATCTGCCGCGTTTTTCAGGCGATTCACTGCCAGAAACATCGTTGGGATGTGTATTGGCGCTGGCAGATCGAATCGATACGCTGGTCGGAATTTTTGGCATTAATCAGATTCCAACAGGCGATAAAGATCCTTTTGCTTTGCGCCGTGCTGCACTTGGGATTTTGCGGATTTTAATTGAGAAAAAATTAAATTTGGGTTTATTAAAATTAATCAGTTCCGCCGCAGAACAATATGAAAAACTTGAAAACCAAAATGTCATAAAACAAGTCATAAATTTTATTTTTGAACGTTTGAAGCCATGGTATCAAGATCAAGGTATTTCTGCAGATGTGCTTGCTTCCGTTGCTGCTCTGGATATTTCAAATCCTTATGATTTTCATTTGCGCATTCAAGCTGTGCAAAAATTTAAAAATTTACCTGAAGCCGAATCGCTTAGCATTGCAAATAAGCGTGTCAGTAATATTTTAGCAAAATCAGAAACAGGAACCAGCGAACAGACAATCAATGAAAAATTATTTGAGCATACAGCAGAACATGTTCTATTAAAAAAACTTTCGGAAAAACAGCAAGTGGTTTCTGCTTTTTCTGCCAATGGGAATTATACTGAAGTACTTGCTGAACTGGCCGGATTACGTGATCCGGTGGATGATTTTTTTGAGCATGTGATGGTCATGTCAGAGGATAAGCAGCGGCGTGAAAATCGTTTGCTCCTGTTAAAAAAATTGCGTAATTTATTTTTAAACGTAGCAGATATCGCATTATTACAATGAAAAAATTAATTATTTTAGATAGAGACGGTGTGATCAACTACGATTCCGATTCATATATCAAAACGCCTGACGAATGGCATGCAATTCCAGGCAGCCTGGAAGCTATTGCGCGCTTGAATCGTGCAGGTTTTTATGTAGTTGTTGCTACGAATCAATCCGGCGTTGCACGCGGATACTTTGATGTGTCTGGCCTTGATCTTATTCACGAAAAAATGTTTTCTGAGCTCGCCTCCGTTGGCGGTCATATCGAAGAAATATTTTTTTGTCCGCATCATCCCGAAGAAAACTGTTCTTGCCGAAAACCCAAGCCTGGATTATTGCAGAAAATACATAAAAAATATGACGTAGATTTGAAAGATGTTTTTTTTATAGGAGACAAATTATCGGATATCGAAGCTGCAAAGACTGCTGGTTGCAAACCCATTTTGATTTTAACATCTTTAAAAATACATGACCTTGAATTAAATGACGTGCCTTATTTTTTAAATTTAGCTGAAGCTGTTGAGTATGTGATAAAAACGTGGAAAAACACAAAATGAAGACAAACTCTTGTTTGCAGAAAATTGATTTATTTATTCGTTCGTTAATGTTTAACACGACTATGGCTGTTGCAATCGTGATATATAGTTTATTGTGTATTTTATCTTTTTGGTTACCTTTTCGTTATCGTTATGCCATGATTTCGGCTTTTACAGGGGCTATTATTTATATTTTGAAAATAATTTGTCGTGTTGATTATCATGTGCATGGATTAGAAAATATTCCAGCAGATCGTGTGGGAATTGTTTTATCCAAACATCAATCAACATGGGAAACATTTTATTTGCCGACGATATTTCCTCATTCAGCCATTATTTTAAAACGTGAATTACTCTGGGTCCCTTTTTTTGGATGGGGACTTTCTATGGTGGATCCTATCGCGATTGATCGAAAAAAAAAATCGAGTGCGATGGAGCAAATTATTAAAAAAGGAAAAACACAGTTAGAAGAAGGGCGCTGGATTATTATATTTCCAGAAGGAACGCGTATTCCATATGGAAAAGAAGGGCATTATAAAGCAGGCGGAGCGCGTTTGGCGGTGACAACAGGTTATCCAGTTATTCCAATTGCGCATAACGCGGGGAAATTTTGGCCGAAAAGAAGTTTTATTAAAAAACCCGGCACCGTGCAAATGGTTATTGGCCCTTTGATAGAAACGAAAGGCAGGACAGCGGACCAGGTGATGACGGAAGTGAAAAAATGGATTGAAACGACGATTAAACAAATGGAATGACTTCCTAATTATCCGCTGGCGCGAAATTAACACCGTCAATGAGTCGTCATTGCGAACCTGCGCTTTTTGCAGGTGAAGCAATCCAGAAAATAGTCAAACTGTATATTTCTGGATTGCTTCGTCGCACAAAGCGCTCCTCGCAATGACGCCGCATTAATTTCGCGCCAGCGACTAATTATCCGCAGCCTTTAACACATCCTGCCACCAGCGGCGCCAGATTTTTTAACTTACTATAGGGAATTTCCACTTCTTGCTTTCCGGCAAAATACGGCGCGACCTGATATTCTTCAAATGTAATTAAAATCCCTTTGTCTTTTAAATTCCATTGTTGATAATTTTTGGCTAAAGGCGCCGTGCCTTCTTTTATCATCCATTTATCTTGTAATTTAGCGTTTAACTCCTTGCTGGAATATTTTGAAAACATATTTAAATAATTCGTATGTGGTTTGAAGAGATTCCCCAGTGTTAAAATTTTTCCATTATTCAAATCAAAATTTAATACTTGATGCGTATGATAAGGATGTGCCCGTCCTGCCTGCATACCTTCAATGACCAGACGAACGGTAATTAAAACTGTTTTAGCGGGTTTAATCATATCAATATCATAACTCATCTTTAAAGAATTCTGTTTCACGGAATCTGGAAGAGTTTGCATGTGCGGCATATCAGCTTTTACATAATTTTTAAATTGCTGCACATTTTTGTTGACTATGTCTGTGACTAACTCATTAAATTTTTTAGCTTGTGGAGAAATATTCTCACCTGCAATCTGGGGATACGTTAAATCAATCGTGTAAGGTAGTTCGCTATTTTCTTCATGTTTTTGGGTTGCAACAATTTGCATTTTTTCATTAATGATAACTATTTTCTGAATTTCTTTTTCTGCAGAGGGCGGTGGGACAATCGCTGCACTGCCTGATGGAGTGATATCAAATCCTGAAGCATTTCCATCGATGGATTCGGCAAAACTGCATTGAGCGGCAAAAAAAGCTGTTAAAAAGTAAATAATCAATTTTTTCATAAAAAACCTCCAAGAATGTACAAAAATATATCAGATCCACTGCGTGCTGGTCAACAGATAAGTATTAATAGTAAAATACCGGATTTAAGTGAGCTTCATGAAACTCGCATTTTGTCTTTTTAGATACTTCCCATTTGGCGGTTTGCAGCGCGATTTTCTGCGAATTGCCGAAGAATGCATTAAGCGTGGGCATACTGTCGATGTATATTGCATGGACTGGGAAGGCGAGAAAGACGCGCGATTTTCTATTACGATTATTCCGGCAAAAGGCTGGCAAAATCACACGCGTATTGGATCATTTGCTGCACAATTGCAATCTTGTTTAAATCGAGAAAAATATGATTTAATAGTCGGGTTTAATAAAATGCCTGGCCTCGATGTTTACTATGCCGCAGATGCCTGTTTTCAGGCGAAAGCCAGAGAAAAACACGGATTCTGGTATCGTCTCATGCCGCGTTATCGTCATTTGCTGCGTTTCGAAAAAGCGGTATTTTCAGCTGAAGTTTCTACTCAAATTTTATTGATCTCAAAAGCGGAACAGCCAAAATTCATGCAGTATTATTCAACTTCGCCTGAGCGTTTTCATTTATTGCCACCGGGAATTAATCAAGATCGTATTGCACCTTCTCATGCTTTAGAAATTCGCACTCATACCCGGCAAGAATTTAACATTCAAGAAGATGAATTTTTAGTGCTGCTGATTGGATCAGGATTTAAAACCAAAGGATTGGATCGTGTTTTATTTGGATTGGCAGCACTGCCTGATGCTATAAAAAAACGCGTCAAATTATTTGTTATTGGCAAAGATCATTCAAAAACATTTCAACAGCAAGCTCGAGAATTAAATGTTATGAACCAGACATTTTTTTTAGGCGGACGAGACGATGTGCCGCGTTTTTTGCTGGCAGGTGATTTATTATTGCATCCCGCTTATTACGAAAATACAGGAACCGTATTGCTGGAGGCGATCGCTTCTGGATTGCCTGTATTGACCACCGATGTGTGCGGTTATGCAGATTATATTATTCAGGCTAAAGCGGGAAAGGTTTTGCCCTCACCCTTTCAACAAGCGGAATTTAATCAAACCTTGCAAGATATGTTATTATCTCCTCTTCGGGAAACTTGGCATCAAAATGGATTGAATTTTTCGAAAGAGGCAGATATTTACAGTATGCCTCAGCGGGCAGCCGACCTGATTGAAAATTTTGGACTGAAATTATTATTTACACAGGCAATGGAAATGCGCGGCGAAGTTTATCGCGAATTGGAAAATCGCCGCACTCAGCGTGTCATATTTAATGAAAAATACTATTTTCTTAAGCAGCATTTTGGCGTAGGCTGGAAAGAGATTTTTAAAAATTTATTGCAAGGGCGTTTGCCTGTTGTGAGTGCTAAAAACGAATGGCTCGCGTTGCAGCGTTTAGAACAATTAAATATTCCCGCCGCAAAAATAGCAGGGTATGGTTGCCGCGGGCTGAACCCGGCAACGCGGCGTTCGTTTTTGTTGACATATGAATTGCCGCCGCATATTTCTTTAGAGGATTTTTGTAGAGACTGGAAAACGACACCGCCTCACTTCCAACTAAAACAAAATCTCATTAAAGAAGTGGCGCGCATAGCCCGGATTATGCATGAAAATGGCATCAATCATCGCGATTTTTATATTTGTCATTTTTTATTGGATCAAGAGTCATTGAAGAAAAATAAAAAATTGATATTATTTATAATGGATTTGCATCGTGCACAGATGCGCAAACGAGTGCCGGAGCGCTGGATAATAAAAGATTTGTCAGGTTTGTATTTTTCAAGTAAAGATATTGGATTGACTCAGAGAGATTTATTGCGTTTCATAAAAGAGTATCGTAATAAATCATTAAAATCGTGCTTAATCAGGGAAAAAGCTTTTTGGCAGAGGATAAAAGAACGTGGTAATAAGTTATATCGAAAACACAACTCAGACTAAACTAGAAGAAATGACATGGAATAAATTACTTCATGCAAATCTTTCGACAAAAGTTCCATTTTTGTTGCTGTTGACTCACCATGATAAACCTATTTTTTGTGAGAAAATCGTGCGTTACATTCCGAAAAAAAGGCTTGTCATGTTCGGCACCTGGAATGAACAGCCTGTGGTGATTAAACTTTTTTATGACTCACGCCATGCAAAACGCCATTATGAGCAAGAGCTCTCAGGCGTCGAAGCCTTGCTGACATCGGGTGTGCCTACTCCGCGGGTCCTCATTTATGACATGATTTTTAAAAAACGCGCGTATTTGTTAGTGTTTGAAGAAATGATTGGCGCAAAGAATTTGGAAGATTTGTGGCAAGAGAAATCTAGCCCTGAAGAATTAATTTCTGTGATGCACGCGGTAACGATTGAGCTTGCAACTCAACATGTTTTGGGAATCATGCAGCATGATTTACATTTTAAAAATTTTCTTTTGAAAGGGAACCAGATTTATACTTTAGATGGCGCCAGCATTGAAAATTTTCATGAATTATTATCTAAAAAAGTCAGTCTTGATCATCTGGCATTATTTTTTTCACAGTTGGGTGTTGGCACAGAATCACTGCAGCAAAATTTATTTCAAATTTATGCTAAAGCGCGCGGCTGGTTAGTCAAGCGTGCTGACACACAGTTTTTATATGCTTCTATCAAAAAATGGAATGAGGAGCGCAAAAAAAAATATCAGGAAAAAATTCAACGTAATTGCTCTGCATTTGCGAGAGTTTCTAAACTGACATCTGTTGCGATGTATGATCGTCATTATAATTCTCCCACATTTAAAAATTTTTTATCTCATCCTGAAAGTGCATTTGCTCATACACAGCTTGACGTTTTAAAAGCAGGCCGCTCATCGACGGTTGTAAAAATTAATATTGACGGAAAAGCAGTTGTAATCAAACGTTACAATATTAAAAATGCATGGCATTGGCTGCGTCGCACATTTCGCAGAACGCGCGCAGCAGAATCCTGGAAATTAGCAAATACCTTACGTTTGTTTGGCATTTCTACTCCGAAGCCGATTGCGTATGTCGAAAAACATTTTTTAGGATTGAAAAATCGATCTTATTTTGTGATGGAATATATCAACGGCCTTAATCTTTTTGATTATTTTTCGGAATATCATAAGGGTGATGCGCATTTTGAAAAAATCGCATCGCGTGTGGTGACGTTAATAAAAAATCTTGCAAAAATGAAATTAAGCCACGGCGACTTGAAAGCGACTAATATTTTAATTGAAAATGATCAGCCGGTTTTATTGGATCTGGATGGAATGAAAGAACATAAATCGCAAAGCAAAGCGAATCGTGTGTGTAAAAAAGAAATGAAACGCTTTTTAAAAAATTGGAAAAAACAACCAGAAGTTAAGGAATTGTTTGAGAAATTGATCTATACCTCTCATTAGTACAGTAATAATGCCTCCAATGGATGCCGCAATTTTATCTGACTAAATCGTTTGGTTTGAGATCGGCAAGAATAACCTGTAGCCAAAAGATATTTTTCAGTATCAGAATTTTCTTGAATGTGTTGCTGCCAATCCATATTAAATAATTCATGCGAATTGTTAAAATGTTCTAACTCATGACCATAGGATCCGGCCATACCGCAACACCCTGCTGTTAATGGAACCAGATTCAGTCCGCACGCAGTAAAAATAGTTTGCCATTGTTTTTCTGATTCAATTTGTGAAGTTTTTTCTGTGCAATGGCTTAACAAATAATAATTTTTTTGAGGAGAAATTTTTGGCAATTTGCCTAAATGAGTTTGCAAAAATTCTTGCGGTAATAGCACACTGAATCCCAGTTTTTCATTGCCTAATATTTTTTGATATTCATCGCGATAAGTGAGAGTTATGCTTGGCTCTAGGCCAATTAAAGGAATATTAAGTGACGCCAGGTTACGTAAATAACGAATATTTCTTTTAGAAATTTTATTAAAATGATTTAAAAATCCTTGGACATGAAAAGGTTTTCCATTAGGAAAAAATGGTGCAACATATACAGTAAAACCAATGCTTTTAAAAAAATCACAACTCACTTTTAAAACATTTTTCTCATAAAAAGATGTAAACACATCTTGTAATATAATAATAGAATCAGGTTCTGATGAGTTGGGCGGAGAAATAAATTCAGGCATGTTTGATGAATCAATAAACGGAAAATCGATAAGCTTAAAAAAAACTTCGCATAATTTTTTAATAAAACTATTTTGCATAAGAATATTACAGAATCGAGGAAATTTTGATTGAAATCTCGCGAGATTTTCAATGTTGGCAATCAGATAATCCCGGGGTTTTCTAAAATAACGCCGATGATATTGTGATAAAAACTTTGATTTTAAATCAGGAATATCAACATTTAATGGACACTGGTTCGCGCATGCTTTACAAGCAAGACAACCCTCTAGTGCCGTGTATGCTTCATGAGAAAAATCTTTTCCTTTATAAAAAAAATTTTTTATTTTTTCGAATAGTTCAAGAAAAGAAAAATCTGATTTCCAAGTATAATTTTTTATTGATAATTGACGTATCCATTCTCGAATGATCACCGCACGTCCTTTGGGAGAATGTATGCGTTCTTTCGTGACTTTATAGGATGGGCACATGACTTCTTGTGTCTGAAAATTAAAACAGGCACCATTCCCATTACAAGCGATAGCTGATGCATATTCGTTATTCGCGCGAGATGAAATTTCTCTATCAAAATGTCCTCGCATAGGTCCGCTCACCTTAACAATGTTGTCTTCTGAATCAAGCGGTGTGGCAATTTTTCCAGGATTTAATTGATTATTCGGATCAAATAAAGTTTTAATTTGACGCAGTATATGGTAAAGCGTTTCGCCAAAAAATTCTTTTCCATATTCGCTGCGATATCCTTTTCCATGCTCACCCCAGATCACTCCGCCATATTTTTTGACGAGTTCGACAACTTTATCAGAAAGTATTTGGATGAGTTTTTCATCGTGATGTAATCTTGTATCCAGAGCGGGCCTGACATGCATGCAACCCGCATCAATGTGTCCATACATACCATAAATCAACTGATGTTGATCAAGCAATTTTTTAAATTCCGCAATATAGTCTGCTAATTTTTCTGGCGGAACTGCGGTATCTTCAATAAATGGAATGGGGCGGCGTGTACCGTCTTTTCGTTTACTGATAAGCCCTACAGATTTTTTTCGTAATTCCCAGAGCAGTTTTATTTCCGCTTCATTTTGGGCGAGATAAAATCCTATGGCGCTTGTGCTGTTATCGATATTTTTACAAAGTTCTGATATTTGCTGATTGATTTCTGTTTCATCATCGCCAATAAATTCCACTAAATTAATTGACTTCGCATCTTGAATAAAATCTTTTATGTAAAAATAAATACTGTCTTGGTGAGCAAGTGAAATTAATTTTTCATCAATTGTTTCAATAATCAACGGCTTGATATTATCCGTAATTTCTGCCGCAAACAGTGCTTCTTCAAAGGTGCGATATTTAATTACTATTAATTTTCTAAATTTAGGAAGAGGTGTCAATTTTAATTTGCATTCACAGACAACTGCCAGCGTACCTTCTGATCCGCAAAGTAAATAATTTAAGTTTAATTTGTTTTGATAGGCTTTCGCCAGATTGTATCCACTAAGCGTGCGAGGGGTTTTGATGAATTTTTCCTGAATAAGCGCTTTCTCTCGCAATAACATATCACTCAATGTTTTTTCCATGGCATCATCAACGTCTTGTGTCTGTAATATTTTTCCATCGTGCATCACGCAGGTAAGCTCTAAAACATGATCGCTTGTTCTTCCTAATATTTTAGAGCCATTTCCGCAGGCATCTGTATTAATCATTCCGCCAAGTGTCGCACGATTACTGGGTGAAATTTCAATGGCAAATTGGACATTGAAAGGCTTTAAATACTGAGTAAGCTGATCGAGAATCACACCAGGCTGCACTTTTACCCAGCGTTCTTCAAGATTTATTTCTAGAATGTTACGCATGTGTTTTGAGCAATCAATAATGATACCGGCAGAGAGTGATTGCCCATTTGTGCATGTGCCGCCGCCGCGGGGTGAAAACTTTACTTTGTGAAATTTTTTTTGATTTCCCAATTTTAAAATAATAGAAATATCGCGTGTACTGCGCGGAAACAAAACAGCTTGTGGAATGACTTGATAAATACTATTATCGGTTGAAACAGTTAAACGTGTTGCATAATCTGTTTTGATTTCACCGGAAAAATCTGTGGAGCGCAGAACATCAAGATAATTTTGATATAGAGAATTGACCGTGTCATCAGGCGTGATTCTAGGCAGCATATATACCTCTCGCAGATGAGTTTTAGGTTTTTTAGCATCTCATATTGCATCGACCTTTAAACGTTCTTCAATCGAAAAATCTCGCTGTAGAAAGAGCTACAGCTGCGATTTTTCTCAATCAGAACGTTT
>DATIJV010000038.1:0-45198 GCA_035478255.1 Gammaproteobacteria bacterium | reverse complement strand
AGCATTTTTTAGCGTACAAGATAACCCGCAGATGGGAAGCTAGAAACACCTAAAAATCATTAGTGAGAGGTATATAATTGGGTGAACACTTATGATGGATCTCGATGCAATATTAAAACAAGCCACGCAAGAAATTCACGCAACCGATGATTTAAAAAATCTCGATCATTACCGTGTCTACTATTTAGGTAAAAAAGGCAAATTAACAGAATATTTAAAAACTCTCGGAGATCTTCCTCCCGCCGAGCGTCCGGCCAGAGGCCAGCATGTCAATCTGATTAAAGAAAAAATTCAAGACCTCATTGAGCAGCGTTTGTTTTCATTGCAGCAGCAGCAAATTGCGAGCCAACTCAGAGCGGAATCTATTGACGTCAGTTTGCCTGGGCGTCACTCTGATTTTGGTACGCTGCATCCTGTCACTCAAACCCGAGAAAGGATTGAGCAATTATTCAGTCAAATGGGTTTTATCACACTGGATGGTCCTGAAATTGAAGATGACTACCATAATTTCGAAGCATTAAATATTCCTGCTATGCATCCGGCGCGTGCCATGCAAGACACTTTTTATTTTCCCGACAACACCGTGTTGCGCACGCAAACTTCATCGGTACAAATTCGTGTCATGGAAACGACCCAACCGCCTCTGCGTATTATTGCCATGGGACGGGTTTATCGCCGCGATTTTGATTTGACCCATACACCGATGTTTCATCAAGTAGAAGGATTAATGGTCGATAAGAATGTCAGCTTTGCTGATCTCAAGAATATTCTGATTCAGTTTTTACAAGCTTTCTTCGAGGCGAAAGTTCCCATTCGATTCCGCGCATCGTATTTTCCGTTCACAGAACCTTCAGCGGAAGTTGATATTGGCTGCCAGAATTGCCGCGGAAAAGGTTGTCGTATTTGTAAAAATACCGGGTGGTTAGAAGTGCTTGGCTGCGGTATGGTGCATCCCAACGTGTTTCGTTTTGTTGATATCGACAGTGAACGTTATACTGGCTGGGCATTCGGCGCTGGATTGGATCGTTTGACCATGCTGCGTTATGGCATTACAGATTTACGATATTTATTTGAAAATGATTTACGTTTCTTAAAACAGTTTTAAGCGTTGGAGATTTGCATGAGATTAAGCGAGCGTTGGCTGCGCGAATGGGTAAATCCTGAATTAAGTCGTGAAGATTTATGTGAAAATTTAACGATGGCAGGTTTGGAAATTGAAGAAGTCGTCCCCGTTGCAGAAAAATTTTCAGGCGTGGTCGTCGGAAAAGTATTGCGTGTAGAAAAGCATCCAGCAGCTGATCGTTTGCAAGTCTGTGAAGTCAATGCAGGCGGTCCTGAAACATTATCCATTGTTTGCGGTGCTAAAAATGTTAAGCCCGAAATGATGACAGCTGTCGCTTTGGTTGGTGCATTATTGCCTGATAACACGAAAATTAAAGCTGGAAAATTACGTGGCGTATTTTCTCACGGCATGTTATGTTCAGCTTCCGAGTTAGGTCTGGCAGGTGAAGACAGTGAAGGCTTAATTGTTCTGCCGCCCGATGCACCGATTGGCAGAGATGTGTGGGATTATTTAGATTTAACTGATCATATTCTGGATGTTTCTATCACCCCTAATCGAGGCGATTGTTTGAGTATATTGGGATTAGCACAAGATGTTTCTGCCATTACACAAACTACAGCGCGTATTCCTGGTATCTCTAAAATAGATGCAAAAATTTCCGATAATCTCTCTATTCAACTGGATGCGAGCGAAGAATGTCCGCATTATGTCGGCCGCGTTATTCGTAATGTTGCAGCAGACGCTATGACACCTGTATGGATGCAAGAGCGATTACGTCGTGGCGGCGTACGTTGTATCAGTCCAATAGTCGATATTATGAATTACGTGATGCTGGAACTCGGCCAACCTATGCATGCATTTGATCTCGAAAAAATTTCAGATGGAATTCATGTGCGGATGGCAAAAGTGGATGAATCACTAGAATTGTTGAATGGTGAAAAAGTCACGCTCGATTCAAGCACCTTGATCATCGCAGATACTGAAAAACCGCTTGCCATAGCTGGCGTGATGGGAGGAATGGAATCCGGTGTGACGTTGCTCACGCAAAATATTTTTCTTGAAAGTGCTTTTTTTCAGCCTATGTGTGTCGCGCGAACAAGTCGTCACTATAAATTAAATTCAGAATCTTCTTATCGATTCGAGCGCGGAGTCGATCCTGCATTGCAAGTGAATGCGATTGAACGCGCAACGCGACTGATTCTGGAAATTGCAGGCGGTACGCCTGGCCCTGTCATTGATAAAATCAATGAAAAATATTTGCCGCAAAAAAAAATAATTACATTACGCAGTGATCGCATTCATAAAATACTGGGAATCAATTTCAACGAGCATCAAATCGAAAAAATTTTACAATCGTTAGGTTTTATGACTGAAAAAAGCCAAGAAGGATGGAATGTCACAGTTCCTGCCCGACGATTTGATATTACAGTTGAAATTGATTTAATTGAAGAAATCATTCGTATATATGGCTATGATAAAGTTCCAGAACATCTTCCCGTTTCTGGTATGCAAATGAATCCTTTTTCAGAAAAAAAGATTTCTTTGTCAGTGATACGTCATCTGTTTTGTGATAAAGGATATCAGGAGATTATTGCTTATAGTTTTATTGATAAAAAAATTCAGCAATTATTTGATCCCGATATACAAGCAAAAGAATTACTCAATCCCATCACAACTGAAATGTCGGTCATGCGGACCTCTTTGTGGCCGGGGTTGATTAATACTTTAATATATAACCAGAATCGCCAGCAAGAACGCGCGAAAATATTTGAAACCGGTTTGCGTTATATTGTAAAAAATGATGTACTTCGGCAACAAAATGTTTTGAGTGGTTTAGTGTGTGGAAATGTTTTCCCTGAACAATGGGGGGTTCCCGCCCGTACAGCAGATTTTTATGATGTAAAAGGCGACATTGAACATTTGTTGAATTTGACTTCAGATATGAAGCTTGTTGAATTTAAACCGGCCCATCATCCAGCCCTGCATCCTGGTCAAAATGCAGACATTTATCGTGATGGAATGTATTTGGGAGTCTTAGGCGTGCTGCATCCACGCTTGGCCCAGGAGTTGAGTCTATCAGGTACAGTTATTTTGTTTGAACTGCTGTTGGAAGGCTTGGAACCCGCGAAGCTGCCGCATTTCCAGGAAATTTCCCGATTTCCTGAAATCCGGCGGGATATTGCAATTTTAGTGGATCAAGCTGTACCAATACGCTTAATTCAGGATACAATAACTCATGTGGCAGGTGGATTACTGCAAGCCCTTAATATATTTGATGTATATCAGGGCAAAGGGGTCAAGGAAGGACATAAGAGTGTAGCGTTATCCTTAACTTTACAGCATTCATCGCGCACACTGGTAGACGAAGAGGTAGCTGCTTTGATGGAGCAAATCATCGTCACTTTGAAAGAACAGTTCGCTGCTGAACTAAGGGGCTAATTATGGCGCTAACAAAAGCAGATATATCAGAACATTTGTTTAATGGTATTGGCATATCCAAACGCGACACAAAAGAAATTGTTGAATTATATTTTGAAGCAGTTTGCAAGGCCTTGGAAAGCGGCCAGCAAGTCAAGCTTTCTGGATTTGGTAATTTTGAGTTGCATGATAAAAACGAGCGTCCTGGAAGAAATCCTAAAACTGGAGAACCTATACCTGTTTCTGCTCGACGAGTGGTAACGTTTCGAAGTGGTCAGAAGCTTCGAGCGCGGGTTGAGGTTTACGCAGGGAATGAAGTCCAAAAAACTTCGTCAGCACGGGACACAGAATAAACGGAAGGTATACCATGCGCGGCCATAATTTGAGGTTTTTTGCATCCCATCTGCGAGCTATCTTGCAGCGAAAAAAATGCTCACATAGAAACGGCTATGTTCGCATTTTTTTCGCTGCAATCTGACTCACATCTGGGCGAAAAAAACCTCAAATTATGGCCGCGCATGGTATAGCATTTTTACAAGGACTTGGATACGAACATTGGTAAGTATTCGGTAGCCGTCACGCGGTTGAAATGAGGTAAGTATGAAAACCACTATTTCCAATTTTAAAGCCATTGTTCTCTATGGCATCGTATCTTTTTTCTTATTTTTTGAAATGGCTATTCAAGTGTCGCCCAGTGTCATGTCATCTCAATTAATGCATGACTTGAATCTTGGAACATTTGGCTTAGGAGTCATGTCTGGTATTTATTTTTATACTTATACTGCTATGCAAATACCATCGGGATTATTGTTTGATCGATACAATCCCCGCGTTATTATTACACTATCCATTTTAACTTGTGTCATTGGCACATTTTTATTTGCAATTTCCCAAAATATTTATACCGGTTCTCTCGCCCGATTATTAATGGGCTCAGGTTCAGCTTTTGCATTTGTCTCGGTATTAGTGGTAACTGCTGATTTATTCAAACCAAAATATTTTGCGGCTTTGACTGGAACAACGCAAATGCTCGCGGCCCTTGGCGCAATGACAGGACAAATGCCTATTAGTTTATTGGTCGTGCAAATGGGATGGCGAAATACTCTTTTTACTCTGTTTGTCATTGGCTGTGTGTTAGCAATCGCTGTCTGGACATTATTAAAATATCCGCAAAGTAACGCGCCCAAAAAAAGTTCGCCATCATTCAATACCCAAAGCAATTTAAGAAATATTGTGTCGCACCCACAAACCTGGTTTATTGCTTTATATTCCTGCTTGTTGTGGGCGCCGATGTCGAGTTTTGCTTCATTGTGGGGAGTTCCATTCCTGATAAAGGTTTATCATTTTGAACAGACAAAAGCTGCATTTTTGTGTTCGTTGATGTGGCTGGGATTAGCCATTGCAAGCCCATTTCTAGGTATTCTATCTACCGCATTCAAGAATAGAGTATTTCCTTTGGCTGCCTCAGCTTTAATCGGTGCCATTTCATTTTATTTTGTTTTGGAAATTAATTTGCCCGCCATGCTGGTTGGATTATTTTTATTTTTCGCTGGAGCTGCCTGTTCAGGACAAGCTCTCAGTTTCGCAGTAGTCAAAGAAAATAATTTAAACTCGGCAAAAGGTACAGCCATTGCGTTTAATAATATGGCTGTTGTAGTTTCAGGTGCTCTATTTCAGCCTATTATTGGAAAATTGCTGGAGTCTGATAAGATGCATAGTATGGAAACATATGATGTGAATAATTTTAAGAATGTGTTATTGATTGTATTATTTTCATATGTGTTATCTTTTCTGGTTGCGGTTTTTTTTATAAAAGAACCTTGTCATGGGGTTGGAATACAATAGATAGACCATTTGACCAGTCCGCCTGTATATATCCCGCTATAGTCCGGCGCACTACCACCGCTCACGGTGGTGCTGTGCTGAACCAGAGCATATTTTAAATAGATCTCATAAACATTACTGCCGTTTAACACGACCCCATTTCCATTGGTACCGTAAGAGGTATCTATGGCGACTGAGTAATTCATAATAGGATTGCTAGGTGCAGATGGAACCTGATGAGGAATGGCAAGAAGTACAATTGCTTGGGGTGTGGAATGAGCCGGGCAGGGTGAAAGGCCAGTAGAAAAAAATCGAGTGCCATATCCTGCCGCCCCTGTTATAGGCATTGAAATGTAATCCTGTCCCAGTAGTATTGTGTGCGACAACTTGGGGGTAGGATTACGAGGAAAAACCTTAGTACTATTCCAGATGGCTTCTGCAGAAGTCAGCCAAGTTGTTAAAAAAACAGATATTCCTGTTATAAAAAATTTTTTTGAATAATTCATCAGTTTTCCTGGCATTTTAAAAAATGGCCAAAATTCAATTTAAGTATACCTCAAGATGCGAATTTTAGCCGGGATCATTAAGCTTTTTTCAATAAAAAAATAACTTCTTCATCTGATGTTTGCGAAAAATTTTCATACCACGCACCAACCGCATAAAAATATTCCTGAATACTCGGGCAAATCAATTCTTCCACCTCTAACATTAAATCATCGCACGTGTCGCGTGCCGCAACAGGAATTGCAACAACCAATTTTTTAACATGCTGTGACCGCAGCAATTTAATTGCTGCACGCATCGTCGCGCCGGTTGCAATACCATCATCCACTAAAATGACCGTTTTTTTTGCTAAATCTGGAAAAGACCGTGTACCGCGATAAGTAATCTCACGTCGTTTTATTTCTTCTTTTTCACGCTCAATAATTTGATCAATTTCATTTTTTGAAATCGTTAAATCACGAACGACATCTTCATTAAAAACAGCGGCGCCTCCTGATGCAATCGCTCCAAACGCTAATTCTTCATGATTTGGCACACCCAGTTTTCTTACAATAAGAATATCTAACGGAAGAGATAATGCTTTTGCTACTTCATACCCTACCGGAACACCGCCTCGCGGCAACGCCAAAACAATCACATCTTGCATTTGTCTATACTGTTTCAAATGCTCTGCGAGAACAATTCCTGCTTCTTGTCTGTCTGTATATTTATTCATATTTACCCGGGTTTCACTGCAAAAACACGCTTCGATTTTCTAGCTTCCTGCCATGTTTGTAACATAACATAAAATACCGGAACAAAAACCACTGCAAGACAGGTTGAAGCTAACATACCACTGCTGACTGCAATACCGATCGAACGTCTTGCATTTGCACCAGCACCTGTTGCAAACACTAATGGCATCACACCTAAAATAAATGCAAATGAAGTCATAATAATTGGACGAAAACGAGTTTTTGCACCGATCAAGGCAGATTCAATAATGGATTTTTGATGGATCTCACGCTGTTCGCGCGCCACTTCGACAATTAATATCGCGTTTTTTGCAGCAAGAGCAATTAATAATAAAATACCAATTTGCGTATACATATTATTTGCAATTCCCAATAAGATCAAAGCAAGGACCGTCCCTGACAAAGCAAGCGGCACACTCAATAACACCGACAATGGCGTCACCCAATTTTCATATTGCCCCGCGAGAATCATATAAACCAAAATTAACGATAAAGCAAAAATCAGATAGCTTAAATTTCCTGCTAATTTTTCCTGGTAGGAAGTGCCTGTCCACTCATATGAAAGACCGCTCGGCAATACTTTGGAAGCCAAATTTTCAAGTGATTGAATGGATTCTCCCGAACTGTATCCCGGTGAAGAAACCCCATAAATATTGCTTGATGGATATAAATTATAGAGAGAGATAATCGCAGGCCCGACAGATGGCGTCATTTCTGTTAGCGTTCCCATCGGAACCATTTCACCTGATAAATTTTTCACATACAAGTGACGCACATCATCAATCGTCATGCGTGCGTTCGGTTCGCCTTGCACATACACTTGAAAAACCTGTCCGTATTTCGTAAAAAGATTGACGTAAGAAGAACCGACATAGGTTTCCAGCGCATTCATGGCATCACCCACTGAAACGCCGAGTGATTCTGCTTTCACCCGATCAATCGGTGCAAACAACTGCGGCACAGCAGAACGAAATGATGTCATCAAACGATTTAAAGCCGGGTCCTGACCACCATATTGAATCATGAGATCTGTTACCGCCTGCAATTTTCGATAATCAAATGAACCATCTTGCAATTCAACTTGCATTTGAAAACCGCCCGCTGTTCCTAAACCTTGAATCGGCGGCGGCACCATAACCAAAATTTTAGCTTCCAATGTATTTTTTGCAATGTCATTCAATTTGTTATAAAGCGTGCGTAAATCTTCTTTTTTTCCTCGCTCACTCCAATCTTTAAATATCACATACAGTACACCTGCATTCGCCAGGTTTGCACTATTATCTAATAATGAAATACCATTAATCGCAATCACATCCTGAATGCCATCTATTTTTTTCACTTGTTCTGACAGACGATTTAATAAATTTTCTGTACGATTGAGTGCAGCACCGTCCGGCAATTGCACATTCATCATTAAATAACCTTGATCTTCTAACGGAATAAAACCGGTTGGAATGCGGCTCAAACCAAAAATTGAAAGCCCCACCAAAAGAAAACCAACTATACTGACTATCTTGCTATGATTTACCAATTTATCAATCAAACTCAGATAAGAAGATTCAGCGGAATGATAAATTTTATCGAATGCCTGATAAAATCGATTTTTTTCTTTGTTGGGATCAATGGGTTTCAACCATAATGCACATTGCGTGGGTTTTAATGTCATCGCATTGATCGCACTAATCAATGCAGTTGCCGCGATCACTAATGCAAATTGTGCGTACATTGCGCCTGTTAATCCAGGCATAAAACCGGCGGGAACAAAAACTGCCATCAACACAAGAGTAATTCCAATGATCGGCCCCATTAATTCTTTCATCGCAAAAATCGAAGCGTTTTTAGGGGATTCACCTTTTTCAATATGCTGGGTGACGCCTTCAACAATGACAATAGCATCATCAACAACAATTCCAATTGCTAGAACCAAAGCAAATAAAGTGAGTAAATTAATAGAATAATTTAATAATAACATCGCAAAAAAAGCACCGATGATAGTCACAGGAACAGTCGTAGTCGGTACTAAAGTCGCACGAAAATTTTGTAAAAAAACCATAATCACGATTAACACCAGAATGGTTGCTTCAAATAAAGTTTTATACACTTCTTCAACTGAAGCTTTCACAAATTTTGTGGTATCAAAGGGAATAGAATATTTCATGCCTGGCGGAAATTTCTTTGACATTTTTAGAACAGTCTTTCGAACTTCTTTAGCGACTTCCAATGCATTCGCGCCCGGCAATTGATAAATACCAATCGCAGCAGTTGGTTTATTATTTAAATTAGCTGACATACTATAATTGGATGAACCTAATTCCACATATCCAACATCGCGAATACGGACTACCCGTGCACTGATATTTTTACTGCGCGTTTGATTCGCAGTTTGATTCGGCTGTGTGCTGTCAGTTTTAATAATAATATTGGCAAATTCATCAGGATTAATCAGTAATCCTGGAACATTGACAGTAAATTGATAAGCCTGTTTTCCTGCAATAGGAGCAGAAGCTACCTGCCCTGCTGAAATCGCTTTATTTTGTTGACTAATCGCGTTCACAACATCTGATGGATTCAATGAATACGTCAACATCTTTTGCGGATCAAGCCAGATTCTCATTGCATACGAACCCGATCCAAAAATCAGAACGTTTCCCACTCCCGGCAAACGTTCCAACTCATTTTCCATGTTAATGGCTGCATAATTATTTAAAAATAAACCATCGTATTGTTTGTTCTCAGATGTCAGAGTAATAAATTGTAATATCGCTGTCGATTTTTGCTGAACGATTACACCTTGTTTTTGGACGGATTGCGGCAATTGCGCCATCGCAGCTTGCACTCTGTTTTGTACGAGCACTTGCGCAAAATTAAGATCTGTTCCAATCGCAAATGTTACAATTAACGTATAATTTCCACTGTTTGTGCTGGTTGACTGCATGTAAAGCATATTTTCCACACCATTAACTTGCTGCTCAATGGGTAAAGCAACGGTGTTAATTAATGTTTTTGCATCAGCGCCAGGATAAGTTGTCGTCACTTGAATAGTGGGCGGCACAATCGCAGGATATTGTGTAACAGGTAAAACTGCGATAGCGACCAATCCAATTAAAACAATAAACAAAGCCAGCACATTGGCTAGAATCGGACGCTCGATAAAAAATTTTGATATCATGTTAATTCAACTTTATTGTTTGGCGTTGCAAATTGCAAACCACTGACAATGACACGGTCCTTATCCGTCAAACCATTTTTAATTGCGCGGATTCCCTGATCGATTGGCCCTAATTCAACTCTTTTCAATTGCACAATCTGATTCAGATCAACCGTTAAAACATAAGGACCAATTTGATCATATAAAATTGCCGTGTCAGGTAAAGTTAATCGTTTATTGGGCCCTTCAACCAAAATGCGCACTTGAACAAATAATCCAGGTAACAAAATATAATTTTCATTATCAAAAATTGCGCGAAATTCTAAGGTTCCCGTTGAGGCATTCAATCCGGTATTCACAAAATCCAAATGCCCTTTGTGTTTAAACGATGTTTCATTTTGTAATTTAACATACGCTGGAATTTGATTGAGATCAGAGGGTTTAAAGCCTCGCGCAGCTGCAGCCGCTCTTAATTTTATTAAATCTAGTTCATTCAAATTAAAATAAACATAAATTGGATTAATTTGTTCAATCGTCGCAAGATTGGTTGCAACGCCATTTCCTACCAGATTTCCTAGGTCCACTAAATGACGCCCAATACGACCATCAAACGGTGCCTGAATATGAGTATAACTGTAATTAATCGCTGCAATTTGCTCATTTGCCACTGCTTTAGCAATTTCTGCTGTAGTTTCTTCAGTTTTCGCCATCCATTTTTCCACATTATCCAGCGATGTCGCATTTTGTTTATACATGCGTTTTTGTCTATCGTATTCTGATTTTGCGTAAGTGTTTGAGGCTTTTTGAATGTCAACTTCAGCTTGTGCGCCTTTTAATTGTTCCATGTAGGGTTCGGGTTGAATAACAAATAATTCTTTACCTTTTTTGACGAATGTACCATCGACAAATTCAATCGCATCGAGATAACCTTCTACACGTGCCACTAAATCCACAGAATTAAAAGCCGCCAGTGTGCCGGTTTGCGTGACATATTCTGCGACTTCCTTCCATTCTGGAAATTTTACTGTGACTTTGGGTGCAGGAAATGCAGGCGCTTTGGGCTTCATGAATAGATGAATAAAAAAATACAAAAGTATCAAAACAACGATAGCAATCATTGCCTGTTTGCGGTTGATAGGATTGAGTTTAATATCCATATTTCTCACCACTGGGGAAGATATAATTGTCTAAACCACTGTCGTGAATTAGCCGGCACTTGATGCTCTTTTTGCTGCAGCAGATCACCCCAATTTGTTCTCGCTGCCATTTCTCGTTTCATGCTATTGGGTATTACATCATTTCCGCGGCGAATTTCCCAGCCTCCTCCCAAAGATCGATAGAGTGAAACCAAGGCTTCGGGCGAATCGCCCTCTGCATTAATCAAAGATGACTGAACACGTAATTGCTGTTGTTCCGCATAAAGCACTGGCGTAAAATCGATTTCGCCTTCTTTGTATTGAATCAGTGCCAGCTTGAGTGTTTCTTTTGCTGCCCGATCGGCTTTGACTAAAAATTGTTTTGCAAGCTTCGACTCGACAAAAGTCGTAATATTATCTTGCACTTCTGCCTGCGCTTTTAGTACTAAATTAATATAATTTAATAATGCTTGTTGAAAAGCAGCATCTTGTACACGTACCGCATTGGTGATCTGGCCATAATTTAAAAAGGGCCAGTTAAGCGCAGGGCCTGCTGTGACAGTTCGATTAGACCAATGAAAAATATCCCGCACCGAAGATGTGCCAATATTATTGGCCGCAAATGCGAATGTTCCATTTAATGAAAATGCAGGAAAAAGATTAGCTTTTGTCGCACCGATCATTTCTGATTGCGCGATTGCTTCAAAACGCGCTTGATAAATATCGGGACGCTTTGCAAGCGCTTCTTTAGGAATCCCGACTGCAACGGAAAGAGGTACAGTCGGAATTCCACGATGCGTATTTAAAATAGCGTCGATTTGATTAGGCGGTTCTCCCATCAAAATACTTAAGACATCTTTTTGCACTTGCAATTGTGCACGTAATGTCGGCAATTTGGATTGAGTTTCTGATAATGCAGTTTTTGCCTGTTCAACATCAATCAAACTGGTTTGTCCTGATCGATAACGCACTTCTGCTAATTGCAATCCAATTTTTTGCACTTCAATGTTAGTGAGAATAACTTTAATTTGCGCTTGAATAGTGCGAATTTTAATGTAGCTGCTTGCAATATCTGCGGTCAGTGTGATTAATGCATCATCGTAAGCGGCGATGGATGCTAAAAAAGCAGCATTATTCGATAGAATCGCGCGGCGATATTTTCCCCAAAAATCCAATTCCCAATTGAGAGTAAAACCGAGTGCGGCTGTTTGAATTTCATTGGGGAGTAAATTTTGTAATGAACCGCCGCCTATGCGACTGTAAGTGTAATTGCCTATGAGAGCTTGCTGTTGCGGATAAAGTTCACCGACGGATTGAGCCAGTTCTGCACGAGCTTGTAATACTTTAACGCCCATACTTTGTAATGAGAGATTGGAAGTGTAACCTTTATAAATCAGCGCAGTTAATGTGGGATCGTGAAAAGATTCCCACCAGTGAGGATTGCAAAAAGGTTTTTCATTTACGGTAGAATTATTTTTTTTCCAGTGTTTGGCAATAGGTTTGACGGGTTCTTTGTAGTTGGGGCCCACCATGCATGCGTTTAAGAATAAGCATAAGAGAAAGATGGTTTTTTTTAATGTGTGCAAAGAGATATCCCTACTCTAAGTAAGGATATAGTTTACTTGAAAGCTTTTACGTACGTCACTATCATTTTATGGTCGCGCGAAGTATGGTTGAGCTTGATTTGTAGTCACAAAAAGACTACAATAAAAATATAGAAATTAACATAAAGGGGATACTTATGCGCACAGCCGATACTTATGTTCGAGCTCGTATTGACACGGCCACTAAGGAACGTGCCGCTGATGCTTTAGAGGCAATGGGGCTTTCCATCTCTGATGCTATTCGATTACTCATGCTTCGAGTGGCAGATGAGCGCCGATTACCCTTTGAAGTCAAGATTCCTAATGCAGGCACACGAAAATCTATTGCCGAATTAGAGTCTGGAAAGGGCAAAAAATTTAGCAGCATCGATTCTTTCATGGAAGATTTGAATAATGAGGATGATTGATCGCTCAACGGCATTTAAACGCGACTATAAACGCATTAAAGCTACACCGCGTTACAGAAAAGATTTAGATTCTTTGCTTTCTGATATTCTGAAATTTTTATTAGCGGATAAAGTGTTGCCAGAGAAATATCTTGATCATTCTTTAGGTGGTAATTGGGATGGATATCGCGAGTGTCATATTAAACCAAATCTTTTATTAATTTATAAAAAACCAGATAAACATACTTTGCGACTTGCTCGGCTTGGGTCTCACAGCGAATTATTTGATTAGCAAAATTGCCGAATAGGGCTGACATGAACACAACGCTATCAAATTCAAAACCCCATTGTAGAATTTTTTATATTTTGCCTTTTATTATTTTGGCAGAAGGTTTTGTCTCAATCGCAACAGAAATTTTAACAATACGTCAATTGCTGCCTGTTGCTGGCGGAAGTGTCGTTGTCACGAGTCTGGTCATTGGAGTTTTTTTGCTATTTTTAGCATTGGGTTATCAGCGAGGCGGAAAACATTCTGAAAATTTTCAATATATTTTACGCAGAAATTTTTTTGTTTCGGCCATTTGGTTAGGGATAGGATTATCCTATATTTTCGTTGCGACGTTTTTTTATTTTTTGCAGCAATTTTTTGGTTTTCACATTATCTATCCTTTAATTGCTTATCTTTTAGTAATTATTGCGCCTTTAATTTATCTGCTCGGACAAACTGTTCCCATCACCATGAACATGGTTAAACAAAATCGTCCTGCAGGATTAATCGGTGGAGATACATTGGGATTAAGTACGATCGGTTCATTTTTGGGTGCCATCTTAACTACGATTATCTTTATGTATTATTTTGGTGTTGCATGGACAGTATTTTTTAATTTTATGGTGCTGATTTTGTTATCGTTTTGGTTAATAGAAACAAAATTTTCATTATTATTGCAGCTCTGTTTTTCAATAGCGGTGATCTGGATTGCTTATCATTGCAATATTAAAATGGAACACACTCTTTTCAATTTAACCAATCAATATGCTAACTATCAAATCGTCAACGGACAGGATTTAAAGCTTCAAGATAACGAGAAAATGCTGGTTATTAATAATGCCGCGAGTTCTTTGATAGATAAAAACAAAAAAGGATTTCAATATATTGAATTAATCAAAAAAATATTATTTAACGATTTAAAATTACGTAACACTGAAATATTGGTATTGGGCGCGGGTGGTTTTTCACTTTCAGCAGAAAATTCTTATGGAAATCAATTTACCTATGTTGATATTGATAAACAAATCAAGAAAATTACAGTGCCGGATTTTATTCCAGAAATGAATAATCATTTAATTATTGATGATGCGAGACATTATCTCAATGTAACGAAAAAAAAATATCCGGCAATTGTAGTGGATGTGTATAGTGATATTAAATCAATTCCCGCTTATTTAATTTCAGAAGAATATATTTTAAAAATTCGCGAGCATCTGAGCGAAAATGGAATTGCTATTTTTAATATCGTCGCAAAGCCAATGCTGGCTGATCCTTATTCAAAACATATCGATAATACCATTCGTTCAGTTTTTTCAAATTGCATGAGCATTCCATTGCGATACTCGGATAAACAGACGAATATTTTGTATGTGTGTTATCACTCTATGCGCTCTGATGATAAGAAGATTTATTCAGATAATTTGAATAATTCAACGATAGATGCTTTTACGTGGTGATTTATACCTTTCACCGAACTCCCAAACAAGCATTTGGAGTTCGGTGAAAGTCAAAAAATCAATCCATTTATTCTTGTTTTTCAATCGCTTACCATCTTCTCCCAGCAAATCCCCAAATGCCGGCTACACTTAATATAAGAGATCAAACATATAACAAAACAACAAGTTTACGTTACTTTTTGATTGTTTTTTCTTTGGGAGAAGACAGTGAAATCGGGCCGCAAGAAAAACAGATTATCGTCGATTATTGTTTTTGTTATGAGCTTAAGCATGACAGGGTTGACGCTTGCGAATCCCGTATTGGACCACGTCGCATCAGGTAATGTTTCTATCCAGCAAGCTCCTAATTCTACCGTCATTAATCAAGGCAGTGCAAAAGCCATTATCAATTGGCAAAGTTTTAATATTAATGCCGCTGAAAAAACGCATTTCCAACAACCCACGGGAGGCGTTGCATTAAATCGTATTAATCCGCAAATGGGTGCATCACAGATTTATGGTCATTTGTCCGCAACAGGAAAAATTATTTTAGTGAATCAAGCTGGCATATTTTTTGGTCCGGGATCGCAGGTCGATGTCGGTGGAATTATTGCATCCACACATGATATCAGTGATGCAGATTTTTTAGCAGACAGATACCATTTTAATAAAACTTCCTCTGATTACAATGGTTCAATCATCAATCAAGGAACCATCCATGCGGCAGAAAATGGCTTGGTTGCATTAGTCGGTAATGCAGTGAGAAATGATGGAACGATCGAGGTGCATTCTGGAAAAATTATCCTCGCTTCAGGAAATAAATTTACTTTTGATTTTTCTGGAGATCAATTAATTAATTTTACGGTCGATGAAGAAGCTGATTCTACAGCAGTCGATCATCAAGGTAATAAAATAACGGATGCGGTAAAAAATACCGGTCAATTATTAGCAGATGGCGGAACAATTATTGTCACAGCAAAAGCTGCACGTGAAGTGGTTGATCATGTCGTTAATATGGAAGGTGTTGCCATCGCGCGTTCTGTTTCACAAGATAAAAATGGCGTCATTATTTTAGATGCTGGAGAAGGTGATATAGCAGTCGCAGGTAAATTGGATGCGTCAGGAAAAGAAAAAAATGAAACCGGTGGTCAGGTAAAAATTCTCGCAAAAAAAATTACGGTCAAATCAACTGCTGAAATTGATGTGAGCGGTGATCAAGGCGGCGGCAAGGTATTAATTGGCGGAAATTATCAAGGAAAAGGCCCTGAAAAAAATGCTTATTCAACAACAGTGGATAAAGGCGCTAAAATCAATGCCGATGCCATCACGTCTGGAAATGGCGGCACCATCATTGCATGGTCAGATCATGACACGCAATTTTCTGGATCAATCTCAGCACGCGGTGGAGCAGAAAGCGGGGACGGTGGATTTGTTGAAACATCGGGACATTATTTAAATGTAACAGATATTGATGTAAATTTATTATCAGCGCACGGTAAAACGGGGACTTGGTTACTGGATCCAACTGATTTGACGATCTCTGCTGCTGCGAATAGTAATGTAACAGGCGCAAGCCCCTACACAGGCGATGCCAATGCAACTTCTTCTAATTTGAATGTCACAACACTCACCTCTGCATTGAATGGCGCAAATGTTACTGTACTCACTACCGCAGGAGGAACGGGTCTTGGAACGGGTGATATTATTGTTGGTACACCTATTTCCTGGACAAGTGCTACAACACTGACGTTAAGTGCCTATAAAGGAATTCAATTAAATAACAATATTTCGAGCACAGCAGCGGCCAATGTCATTCTCCAGGCTGATAATACAGGAACAGGAACAGGCACAATTTCTGGCAGTGGTGTGGTTAATACAGCAGCCGGCGGCACAGCAACTTTCTATTACAATCCTTCAAGCTATGCAACACCGACGGATTTTAGCGCAAACGTAACAGGCGCAACATTAACTGCTTATATGTTAATTAACAGTGCGCAGCAACTGCAAGATATGAATACCAATTTAAGCGGCACTTATGCTCTTTCAAAAAATATTGATGCTTCAGTCACAAGCGGCTGGAATGGCGGCACAGGATTTATACCCGTTGGTACATCCAGTTCAGCTTTTACAGGCAATTTTAATGGGCAGAATTATACGATTGATAGTTTATACATGAATACATCCAGCATAGGTTATGCAGGACTCTTTGGAAATGCAGGAACTGGATCGAGCCTAAATAATGTAGGACTCACCAATGTAAACATTCAAAGCGGCGGTACACAAGATAATGCATTAGGGGGGCTCGTCGGGAAAATGTCAGGCGGCAGCATTAATCATGTTTATGTAACTGGTGTCGTCAGTCAGGTTGCGGGTGCCGGTTGTGGTGTTGGGTGTGCAGTAGGCGGTGTAGTCGGTTCTTTGTTAAATAGTAGTATCACAGGATCTTATAATGCTGCCGCTGTGACGTCGACTACTCCCTTTAGTACAGGAGGACTGGTAGGCGGTACTAACGCTGGTACTACGATTAATGCATCTTATAATTCAGGGACTGTGACTGGCCATACGGTCGGCGGTTTGGTCGGCGGCTTTTCCTTTAGCACTATTACTAATTCCTATAGCACAGGCGCTGTGATTGCCTCTGGCGGCGCCGGCAGTCTGGTCAGTGGCGGAGATAATGGAACCATTATAAATTCTTATGCAACAGGGTCTGTTTCAGGCACAGGGACCTTCGGTGGTTTGGTTCAATTCGCTAATGGCTATACCATCACAAACAGTTTCTGGGATACACAAACTACAGGACAAGCGGCGAGCTCAGGCAGTACAGGTTCTGCGGGTTATAGGGGAATGACAACCGCCCAGATGCAAGTACTGAGCAACTTCCAGACGGGCAGTCCTTTCATTAGCGGTGCAGGATGGAATATAACCAGTACACCCAGCACAACGTCTACTCCAGCCAATACAGTTTGGTTTATGGCGAATGGAACTCGACCGATGTTAATGTCTGAATTATTCCCCGTTGCTTCGACTGGATTTCCAACAGGCAGCGGGCCTTACGATATCAGAACAGCCCACCAGTTACAGTTGATGAGCTCAACACTCGGTGCTTCATATGTTTTAGCCAGTGACATCGGTCTTTCAACCAGCCTGGCCAATTCTGCAGATGTCTGGGGCGCTTCATCGGCCGGTTTTGCTCCAATAGGAACAGGACATGTCAGCGGCAGCTCATTTATCAATGATACGCCCTTCACAGGGTCCTTTAATGGTCAATATCATCTCATTAGCGGTCTTGCCATCAGCAGAGAAAATAGCGGTACGGCTAATTCTTCCGCAGTCGGATTATTGGGTGCTATTTCCGGCAGCACAATTCAAAATGTAGGATTAGTCGATGTGAATGTCTCTGGCGGCGCAAACGTTGGCGGACTCATTGGACATGGTGATGGAAATTCGACTGTCACAAATTCTTTTGTGACAGGAAGTGTAACGGGTAATCGTCCTTCAGCAGATCTTAATAACGGTGTCGGTGGGCTTGTCGGTAATTTTGTTGCAAATGCAGGCAGCGCTATTTCTAATTCTTTCAGTCTAGCATCCGTTACTTCAACTGATAATATCGTGGGCGGATTAGTCGGTTCGCTCAATGTCAGTAATGTTAATGGTGTGACCAATTCATTTAGCGCAGGTTATGTGAATACTGCCTCTGGTCTATCTTCTGGTGGATTATATTTTTCTGGCGCGACCGCTTCAAACAGTTTTTGGGACCGCGCTACTTCAGGACAAAGTACCAGTTCAGGTGGTTCTATCGGTTGTTACGGCAATACCAGTTGTGCACCGGGTGCTGTTAATTTAACTCTACAAGCGACATTCACAGGCTGGGATTTTTCAAATACCTGGGGAATTATCCAAGGAACATCTTATCCCTATCTTAAAGGATTTTATCCGACAACTCCTCGCGTTATTCAAGGTAGTCTAATCAGTGCAGGGGGAGGAGGAAAGAGTGTAAGCATCGCTTCCAATGCTGCAGCAGCAGATACAACCTATACGGGTGCGAATAATACTTTTTATTCACTCACAGCAAATGGTGCGATCGCCAATAATAGTAATCTTTTGATCTATGGACAAAATGGGGTCGGTAATATTTTGGCATTAGCACCTGCAGCCGGTGCAAGTCTCATCAGTCTTAGTACATCTGCTGTAAATAATATTCAGATTGACAGCAGTATTACTTCAACATCCAATAGTTTGTTAATCAGTAATTTTAAAGGATCTTTAACATCAAACGATATTCTCTTTGCATTAAGCTCAGGTAATTTTGCTTTAGGAAACGGTACGAATACAACAGCAAATTTAGTCAGTTCGGGCAGCACAACGTATACGATTGATACGCCTATTACAATCGGTGGTAGTACAAGTCGTGTGACTTTAGCAGGCCCTGTTGTTTTTAATGTGACAGGTTCTAACACAGTGACTACATCCGGTACGCAAAGTTATGGCAGTTCAACACTCAGTAAAAATACGACTTTATCAGGAGCAGGCATCAGTTTTAATAGCAGTATTACCGGCGGAGCACATAGTTTAACACTCAGTGATAGCGGCACATCCGTCTTGGGCGGCGCAATAACAGGATTGACTACCTTACAAACGAATGCTGTAACGCTTAATAATGGCAATGTTACCAGCACCGGCACACAATCTTACGGCGCAGCGACATTAGGGGCTGCAACCGTTTTAACGGGTTCAGGGATTACGCTAAGCAGTGTCACAGGTGCAGGAAACAGTTTAGTGTTAGCCGATAGCGGTACATCTGTTTTAAATGGCGCACTCTCTGGATTAAGCACATTACAAGCCAATGCAGTCAATTTGAATGCGAATGTCACAACCACCGGCAACCAAACTTATACAGGCAATCTGTCAGTTACCAATAATCCAGTTTTGACCGCAAATAATGTTCAGGTGACTGGCAATATTCTAGGAAATAACGCTACGAATTTTTCAATCAATCAATCTGGCAATAATGGGTTTTTAACAGGCACATTTAGCAATGTTAATAATATTAATTTTGGCGGTACGGGAACATTTAGTTTAAATAATTCCTCAGCACTTACTGGTTTTGCAGGAGGAGTGTCAGTGTCATCCGGCGGCACGCTTTCGATTAACAATCTGACCACCACTGCGGCCCTCACGTTAAATGGTGGAAACTTGTTAAGCACGGGCACAAGCTTACTGAATAGCACTGTCACTCTGACTGCATCTAATTCGATAGCAACGAGTTTATTAGCGGATATATTAACGATTACTGGAGCCATCAATGGCAGCGGTGCATTGTCCTTATTAGGCCCAGGTTCCATTCTTTTAAATGGTAATGTCGGTAATAGCACTGCATTGGGAAGTTTAAGCAGTAGTGCAGGCACTTTGACAGTGGGCGGTAGTCAAGTCCATACAGTCTCTAATCAAACGTATGGTTCGGCGCTTGTATTAGGCGCAGATGTGGCATTGTTAAGTGATAGCGGCGATATTGCTTTCCAGGGAGGTGTCACTGGGGGAAACCATAATCTCAATATAACCGGCACACAATTAAGTTTGAGCAGCAATACACTCAGTGGTTTCGATAATTTGATCGTCACGGGCTTGGGAGGTAATAATGTCCTGACAGTTTTAACGGGCGACTCACAACAATGGACAATTAATGGCGCAAACCAGGGAGCCATCAATAATATTTCTGGAGTAAACTCCTTCCAGTTTAATAATATTCAGAATTTAGTGGGCGGATCAGGAAATAATAACTTTATTTTGAATGGCGGCACAGTGAGTGGTTCGATTGTAGGTGGAAGCGGTAGTTCAAATACACTGACTGTTGCCTCAGGTGATGCAAGCTGGACGGTAAGTGGTACAAATACCGGTAGTGTAACAGGAGTCACTGGCGGATTTTCCAATATTCAAAATTTGACTGGCGGTACCGGTATCAATACGTTCTTCTTTACCGGAACGGGCAGTATCAATGGACAGATTGATGGCGGTAACATAACGAATATCAATAGCATTAATTTTAGCGGTTACTCTGGCCCTATTTCATTAACATTAGCTTTACCTTCCGGTAATGAACTCAATACAGGCAGTGTCAATAACAGTTCCGCAGTCAGAATTGCTTCTTTTACACAAATACAACAAGCTATTGGCTCAAGCACAGGATTGGATACATTAACACTGCCCAATAAATCTAATCTCACAATAACGTATACTAATGCAGCACACACGGCAGGTTATATCAGCGATCCTTTCTATTTTAGTAACATCACAGTCAGCAATCCGCCGCCTGAACCGACTCCAGAACCGACTCCCATTCCCCCTGTGGTCAATGCGGATATTGCACAAATTGTTACACCTTTTCAGCAGTCAAATACAACAAACAATAACGCAACAGGTACATTCTTACCTGTCATATTTGTAGAAGGTATTATCATCGACCAAAATATTACTGAAATTGTAGGCCAGGAAATTTCGTTAGATGATGAGCTTGCGAAGAAGCAGAAGTTTGGATGTTAATTATATTATATACCTCCTTCCCCTTTCCCCTTCCTCCACAAAAAGCGTGTGGAGGAAGGGGGACGCTCCGATACAGGTGTGCTAAATTAGAACGTCCCCCTTCCTCCAGGCGTGCTTTTCGCCTGGAGGAAGGGGAAAGGGGAAGGAGGTAATAAATACCCGGATTACTCCGCCAAAACACTCACCACCTTCACCATCTCAATCGCCGCATCTGCTGCTTCTATTCCTTTATGCCCTTCTCTACCGCCAGCTCTCTCTTCCGCCTGTTCCACATTTTGCGTCGTCAACACACCAAAAATAACCGGAACATCAAACTCCAGCATCACTCGCTGACAACCCTGGCTCACTTGCTGACAAACATAATCATAATGATCCGTATCCCCGCGTATCACTGCACCCAAACAAATAATAGCGTTATATTTTTTTGATTTAGCCAGCAACTTGGCTGTTAATGGAATTTCAACCGCACCTGGAACTTTAAATACTTTCACCTGATTTTCATCAAAACCCAATTCACGCAGCCGTTTTACTGCACCTTCCAATAATTTATCCGTAATTTCCTGATTAAATTGACTGACCACAATAGCAAATTTCATATGACATCTTCCTTTAATAGTGCTTCATCATTAATAAAATGGTTTAACTTCATTTTTTTGGTATATAAATAATTTTTATTATGCGCGCTGCAAAAAATCGGCATTTTTTCATATTCAATCGTAATGCCGTATTTTTTTAATCCCTCCGCTTTTGCTGGATTGTTTGTTAATAAACGAACGTGGTATATACCGCGATTCCGCAAAATATTCGCTGC
Source organism: Gammaproteobacteria bacterium (assembly GCA_035478255.1). Lineage (GTDB taxonomy): Bacteria > Pseudomonadota > Gammaproteobacteria > DSM-16500 > DSM-16500 > DATIJJ01. Next base: position 23,329 of record DATIJV010000038.1, on the reverse strand, counting down.
CAAAAAATATTCCCTGGCATCAGCCGGCATACCTAATTTCTGGTTCGCTTCGATTGTGTCCAATCCTTTTTCCTGTAATGCGTAGGCTTTAATTTTATTAAAAAGACCAATTCCGCGGCCTTCCTGATTCAAATAAATCAGTATGCCGCCTTCCTGGCTGATTTTTTTTAATGAATAATTTAATTGCTGATGGCAATCACAGCGTTCCGAACCAAATAAATCGCCTGTAATACAACAAGAATGAATTCTGACTAAAGGAGGAATGGAAGAAGCAAAATTTTTCGTTAAAATAATGTGTTCGTGTTGAGTCTGTTTTTCTTTAATCACATTGATTTCAAAAGCACCGTAAGATTTGATCGGTAATGTCGCTGACACTTCTTCTTCAATTAAGGTTTCATGATAAAACCGATAGTGAATTAAATCTTCGATCGATAAAATTTTCAATTGATGTGTATCAGCAAATTTTTTCAATTCTTTTCCCCGTGCCATTGAACCATCAGGATTCATGATTTCACACAAAACAGCGGCTGATTTAAACCCCGCCAATCGCACCAAATCAACAGCACCTTCTGTATGACCTGCTCTTTCTAGTACGCCTTCTTTTTTCGCATGCAAAGGAAAAATATGTCCGGGCTTGACCAGATCATCTGGCGTTGAATTCTCATCAATCGCAGTTAAAATAGTTTTTGCACGATCGTGAGCGGACACACCTGTGCTGACACCGTGTTTGGCTTCAATAGAAAGTGTAAAAGGTGTTTTACGATGGCTCGTATTTTCATCCAGAGGCACCATGGGTTTTAATCCTAATTTATTAATGAATGTCTCATCCAGCGACAGACAAATAATTCCGCTGCAGTGCCGAATCATAAAATTAATTTTTTCAGGTGTTGCCATTTCTGCAGGAAAAATTAAATCGCCTTCATTTTCACGATCAGGGCTATCAATCAGGATAACCATTTTTCCCTGTTGAAGGTCCTGCATGGCAGATTCGACGTGTTGAATATACGTTAGCATGGCTGATATGCTCCTATGAGACTTTCAATATATTTACCTAAAATATCGACTTCAATATTGATTAATGTTCCGACTGAATAGTGCTTCACAATCGTGACTTTTTGCGTGTGAGGAATAAATGTCACAGTAAACCAATTTTTTTCGACAGAAATAACCGTGATACTCATTCCATCCAAAGCAACATATCCTTTTTTTACGATATATTTTTTCAATGTTTCAGGTATACCGATTTTGACGAGCTTGGCATCGCCTTCATTTTTTATATCGAGAATTGTTCCCACACCGTCAACATGACCTTGGGTATAATGACCGTTGATACGCGCATTTAAAAGAATAGAACGCTCCAGATTAACTGTTTGGCCTATCTCAAGAAAATTTAAGTTAGTCAAGCGAAGTGTTTCTGGCACTGCAGTCACGTGAAATAAATGATGTTGAATATTGGTAACCGTTAAACAAACACCATTGACTGAAATACTGTCATCAATTTTTAAATCATCAAGATATTTTTCAGATGAAATGATAAAATGCTTGCAATCATTTTGAATTTGAATATTTTCAATTTTTCCAATTGTTTCTACCATACCATTAAACATGACTTCCCCTTGATATACCTGAGGTATAAATTTTCAGGGGATTAATCAAATGAATGGAATAAACGAATGGCTGGCGTCAAGATAAAAGTGCAAACACCCAGCAGATGAATATATTTCATTGATTATCTTCTTTCATCCGGACTTTAACCGTCGGCTCTGGAGTTTCACCAAATCTGCTGTCCTTTTCTTTTATCCGTTAGAAAAGCGCTCGCGGGCTGTTACCGCCGGTGGGGAATTACACCCCGCCCTGAAGACAATGTTTTCAAAGTTAATCGTAAAAACTTAATTTGTCAATAAAAAAGGTGAACTCGCTGTCATGCCAGCATGCTTTTAGCTGGCATGACAACAAACAAGCACGCTCACCGATTGTTTACTGGCAATTCCAGTCATTTTTTTTTATAATTCCTGAAACGATAATAATTAGAACAAGCGTCTGTTATACGAAACAGCGTTATTTTGATAAGGACTTTATGAAATGTTCCGTATTGCAAAAGCTAAATTCTTTCAAGCAATCGTATTAATTTTAATATGCATTGTTCAGCCTGTTTTAGCAAAAAAACCTGTGCATCATGCAGCTCCGATTCATCATAAAACAATTCATGCCAATAAAAATCATCGTCATATCAATAAACATTTTGTTAAAAATAAAAAGCATCGTCCAGCACATCATGCACAGTTACGCAATAATGTTCCGGCAGATAAAGTGGAATCCACTGAAATTTCTTCCACAGAACCATTAAATCATGGTTTGGCTGCGGTGAATATGACAAACTTTATGCATTCTGCGTTTCCAGGCACGCTCGTGAATTCCGTCAAAAAGGATTTGGTCAATTTTGTGAAAAAAACCGTTGATAACTTACACTACAGTAGTTACAAATTAGGCGGTAAGCGTTTTGATCCAGAACGCGGCGTGTATATTGTGGATTGTTCCAATTTTGTCGATCACATTTTACAAAGTGTTTATCCTGATGCGTATTCCAATTTAGTCAATTCTGTTGGTGCGGACAATCCCGCGACTACTCATTATTTTCAATTTTTTCGTGATCTTGAAAATGAATCAGAAAGTCACTGGAATAAAATAAATGATATAGAACAACTTCAACCAGGTGATATTCTGGTTTTTCGTTACAAAAATTCGCGCGGTGCAGAAACCGGCGGACATGTCATGGTTGTAATGGATAAACCAGAACGTGCAAGTGATGTGTATTTTGTTCAAGTAGCAGATTCAGCGCGTTCCAGACATAGTAAAGATACACGTCAAATGAATGAATCAGGGATTGGCATAGGAACGCTGCTGCTCAAAGCAAATCCTAAAACGGGACAACCTTCGGCATTTGCATGGGGCATTAATAGTTATTGGAATAAAAACGTTAAATTTGCAATGGCACGACCGGTTGAGATTGTTTAAGGAGGTTAGCGAGAGGTATGTTCCTGTCGAAAACACCGTGCAACTTCAGAAAAAGCAATCCTGTCTCTTATTCTCAAAACAAAAATCCCAAGAACAATCAGAAAAACAATATTCAATGCCATCACAAGAGCTGCGGCCGCGTACCACGTCCATTGTAATTTAAGCAGCCAAAAAAACAGAATGGCTAATACGCTAATCCAGGTAGCTGTCAACAAACATCCCAACATAAAAGCGAGCATCAATAAAATAATAATATTTTTAATGGTGAAGTAAGTTTCGAGTTTTATTTTACGCCAGACACCGCGTATCAAACCAAATAATTTAGGAGCCATTAAAAATAAATTTGTGATAGATTTGGCAGCGGAACGTTTTTTTCGGTCAGGCATTTTAAATCCTTATAAATTTTTTTCGTAATCTCCAGTGTCGTACCAGCATCCAGTGTTTGTAGTGTTTGTATTTAAGCACTGGATGCTAGTTAAGATTATTTATGAAGAAAATATCCAATAAAAAGTCCTGCCAATAATGCTGCGCCGATTGATTTGAAGGGTTTTTCTGAAACATAGGTCCCAACATTTTCTTGCAGCGCGGCTGATTTCTCTCTCATATCATCAAACGATTGTGACAACATTTCACCGGCACGCCCTTTCATTCCTGACGTAGCACCAGCTAGTGCATCTTTAATTTTTGCTAAGTCGCCATAAATATCATAATCGCTGTGATGTGCTTTTTTGTGATGTCTCGCTGTAGTTTTATACATAGCAACAACCTCCCAATTAATTAGAGTTATTGAAACCCACGTTTTTATTATACTCCCATTTTATATATCGTATGGAGAATAGGAAAAAAAGCGTTAAATGAAATAACTGACTGATTTTACAAGCTAAAGTGCAGGGTAGGCAAAAGCATGCCTTTGCCTACCCTGCCTTTTTAATGATCACAGAATACTTGCTTTTACCGCTGACATTTCGTCATTGCAAACCCGCGCCTGACTTTTTTCATAAATTATCCACGCGGCACCACATCCTCCAACAATCAATAAACACAATGTGATGTCATAAAAAGCTACCTGACTTTTTGCAATATCCGGCGGCGGCAAAAATCCAAAACAAATTGAAGCAATACAAGTGATAATCGCTAATAAACAAATTCCCCATAACAAAGCTTTACTTTTTCCGACACGAAAAGGCCGATGCACATTAGGTTTTTCATAACGAAGTTTTAATGCCGATGCAAATAGGAAAACATAATAAATCAGTGCAAGCTGAGCTGATGAAGCAGTCAACAGCCAGAATGCGCTATTGACTGAAGGCATTAAAATAAAAGCAGAAGATAACACAGTAAAAATAATTCCTTGAATCAACAATAAGGCAACTGGCATTTGCTTCTGATTCGTTTTTTGAAAAAATTGCGGAAGACAATCATCATTTGCTGCGACTAACAAACAACGAGCAGATGATAATAACCAAACCATAAAAATTCCAAAACTACCGATGGCCACAGACATGATCACAAATGTTTTTAACCAGGCCAAATGAAATGCGTCCAGGAAAATAGTGAATGCCTCAATGACACCAGAAGTTAAATTGATTTCCTTGGGCGAAATCACTGTCGCAATAGCCAGTGAAGAAGGAATCACCGTCGCAAGAATAATAATCGCAGCAAAAACAATCGCTTTAGGATAATCACTCACTGGATTTTTTACATCTCCAGCATGCACTGCAACCATTTCAATTCCCATCAAACTAAATAATAAATTTACGAATAATCGAAAATTATCTTCGCTGAATACATGAGTCACGGTAGATTGAAGGTTAAAATGAATTTGTGAAAGATGACCTGAATAAATCCAGTAAATACCGAGCAAGGCAATGCCTAACATTGGAATAATCACACCAATCAATGCGCTCAAAGTGCTGACGTTACTCGAAATTCTTAAACCAAAACAACTCAATAAAGTTGCAATCCAAAATACGCTTAAAATCATCAAGAGAATATAATTTTTATCTTGTGCAAATGACGGAGAAATAAAATAAGCAATCGTGACTGCAATAAAAGAAAGAATCGTAGGATACCAAATCAATTGATACAACCACTGCGTCCAGACTGAAATAAAAGCCATGCGCTTACCGAATGCTTCGCGCACCCAGACATAAACTCCTCCTGTTTCAGGCCACCCTGTCGCTAATTCTGCTGCTACTAATGCCGACGGAATAAAAAAAGCAACCGTTGCAATTAAATAAAAAAATAATAAACTGCTGCCATATTGTGCATTCGCCGGTAAATTTTTTAAACTGTCAATCGCAATGACTGACATCATGACCAGTCTGAAAATGGTCAACGGCTTTTGATTTTGTTGGATGTTTTGTAATGCCATAAATTTTTCCTGAGTTTTTATACCCTGTATATTTTTTTAATATTTTATCACAAACCAGCAGTTTGTGCTCAAATTTTGAGCACAAATAAAGTCTTTAAATTCAATACCTTATTATTGTGTAATCGGTGTCAACATCTTGGATGCAGTAGTTGATGGGTTCGGTGACGTGTTTTGTGCAGGCGGTACAGGTTCTTGCATTTGCACCACTTTGCCCTTCTGTGTCTCTTGAGGCACGGCTTGCTGTTGATCTTTTCTGCCTTGAATATAAGCACATCCAGACAAAAATACAAGAGCGAATAATGCTGTAGTGAATAATTTCATACTTAATTTCCCTTCTTTAATATAATTAATAAATATCATTATCCGCCGTACCCGTATCTACACTGGGATCATAATAATATTCTTCATAACGATTTGCGACTAACCGATCATTCGGATGCGCGTAATAAACTCGATACGGTGCTGGCGCCCAATAATATGTTGGCTGAATAAATCCTCCGCATCCACAACATCCACAAGAAGCGCGCTCATAAACCGGTACCGGATAATAAACCATGATACTATAATGGCTTCGCCTGTGATAAACAGTCTTTTTATAATATTTTTTACAGTGTTTATATTTGTAAACTTTAACTTTATGAACAGGACGATAGTACACTCTTCTAGCCTGACAGTAATCACAAACCGGCTCGCCATACACTAAGTAGTATTCTGCTTGTGAATTTAATGGCAAGACAAAGAGCAAAACTAAAACAAAGATTCGACCCATTGAAACAAACTGATTGGCACTCATTATAGTTTTCATAAACTCCCCCTTTTATAATTATTTTAACATTCCCAAAACGCCGAGGGGTGATCATGATAATTAACTGAATTTAATCAGATTTTTATTTTCCTCACTTTAATTAACTGGTTTTTCTGTCAAATTTCGCATAATATGAAAATAGGAGCTATTTCAGGAGTAACGCATATGTCTGAAACTGAATATGTCATTGATATGGATATCAAAAGATCCTTTATCAAAAAGCAAAACGTGTTTACTCAACTCACCGATGAAGAAATAGATGTGCTTGCAAGTTTACTCACTGAAAAACATTTCGCGCCGGAAGATACTATTGTGACAGAAGGCGAGCATGTTGATAGCGTTTATTTTATTGTTAAAGGAATTGCAGATGTCAGGCATGTTTCCATTCAAGAGGGCGCGACACATATTGAATCTGTTGCAACACTTCATGAAGGTGCTGCGATAGGATTAAATGAGACAGGTTTTTATTCTGTTTCCGGCGTGCGAACTGCAACGGTTACTGCGATTTCACCTCTTGTTGCATTACGCTTAAGTGTCGCAGCATTTCATGGCTTTGCATTGTCGAATTCACATGTCAGTGCAGTGATGCGAAAAAATGCTTCGAAAATCCTAGGATTTTCTTCTGAGAGTGAGTGATTCATTGCGATAATAACCTCTCGCTCAACTTTTCCAACACCCGTAATGGCGAAAGTTCTGGTTTCATCATCCTATCGACTGGCAAATAAAATGTTTGTTCCAACACATACTGTCCCGCCATTGCCGCATGTGAAACATGGTCCGTTTGCACAATCCAACTGCTGCCCGCATTAAAATGAATTTCATTTTGAGAAACATTTTTTTGATAATCCAAATCTGCTTTCATGCGATCATGAATCTGCAGCATGATATGATCGTATTCCGTGCGGTAACTTTTTGTGAGTTTCAGCATTTTTAACAGCATGGCTTTACCGGGCCAGGATTTTTTAATTTGCGGCAAAAACCGATTTGCTACATTTAAAAATGGCTCTCCTACGCGCCACAATCGACTTTTTCCTTCTGGATTAACATTTGCAAAAACACGCAAAATTCGCCGCCCCTGATTCGGCGTTGCAGGAAACGCATCAACATGTAAACGCGTATCATCCTTGCGATAAGACGTCACACGTCCCGAAATTTCAACCGGTCTAAAACTGGTCCGCCCCCACTGCAATGCCATAACATACGACGGAAATATTTTGTGAACCAGACTTTCTGCAGATTGAGCAAACCGCCGCATCATTGTTTTTAATTCTTCATATTCTTTTTCCGCACAATGCGTTCCGCGCAATGTATCATTCGCATAATTAAAGCTGATATTTTTTGTTTTTTTATTTGCATAAACCGCCGACAGAAATTTATTTTCATGCGGTAATAATGTGAAAGCTAATTGGGGAAATAATAATATTTTTCCGCCTTCCAAAGCTCCGGTACACTCGAACTGAAGTTCTTCCGAAAATACTTGATTCCAATGACGACTATTGATTTCTTTCAAAATTGCATGATTTGACATGATTGACCTAAACACAAAAAACAAATAAAAAAACCCACTTGTCGCATATTTTTAGTAAGTATTCAGCGGTGCCGCCGAATATTTACACATTTTTTTGCGCTGCAAAAGTTTACAGTAAAATACCGTAAAAAAACCCAGACTTTAAGCTTTAATCTGCAGTTTATGTCTCAACAATAACATTTTCTGCTTGTGGGCCTTTTTGTCCCTGGGTAACGTTAAATTTTACACGTTGACCTTCAGTCAAAGAGCGATAGCCTTCGCCGACAATCGCACGAAAATGTACGAACACATCTTCGCCATTATCACGAGAAATAAAGCCAAACCCTTTGGTATTGTTGAACCATTTCACTATTCCAGATTCTTGTGACATACATTTAACCTTTTAAAAATTAAAAAAAAGTCCCTTTTTACAAACATAAGTGTAGCAAATATTTCAAGATCATGCTCTATTTTTAATAATTCGCGCTTAAACTTCAAAATGGCCTATTTTTCGCACCCGCACAATCCCTTTAATTTTTGTCATTTCATTCAGCAAAGCATTGTCCAGATCATTATTCACATCAATCAGTGTATAAGCCATTTCATCCTTTGATTTGTTTGTCAAACTGATGATATTGATTTTTCTTTCTGCCAGTTTCGATGAAATTTGCGCCACCATATTCGGAATATTTTCGTTAATAATCGATAATCGAATTGAACCTGTTGCGCGCGGCATATCAACATTTGGAAAATTAACCGCATGAGAAATATTGCCATTTTCAAGAAATTCGCGGACCTGTTTTACAATCATCAGCGCACAATTTTCTTCAGCCTGCAGGGTTGACGCGCCCAAATGCGGCAAGCTAATCACACGCGGAAAATCTTTCAAATGAGGCACGGGAAAATCACTCACATAGGAAAAAACTTTATGTTCCTGCAAAGCTTGCAGCAGCATCGCATTATCAATAATTCCATCGCGTGAAAAATTTAAAATTACTACATTATTTTTCATCAAATCAAATTGAATCGCGCCTAATAAATTTTTTGTATCTTCATTTAAAGGCACATGCACACTGATAAAATCCGATTCTCGCAATAAATGTTCGAAAGAGAGAGCCTGTTTCACATCAGAAGAAAGTTCCCATGCCCTGCCCACTGTGATTGTCGGATCATAGCCAATAATATTCATTCCTAAACCGAGCGCCGCATTTGCAACTTTCACACCAATACTGCCAAGTCCAATGACACCCAGGGTTTTTCCCATCAATTCAAAGCCGGAAAATTGTTTTTTATCATTTTCAATTTTTGTATCTAATTCTTTTTCATCCAGATTTTTTAACTGGCGAACATATTCAGAAGCCTGGCAAATATTTCGGCTAGCCAATAACATACCGGCAATCACTAATTCTTTAACGGCATTTGCATTGGCGCCCGGGGTATTTAACACTGGAATACCGCGTTGCGTAAATTCTGAAACGGGAATATTATTGACACCCGCACCTGCGCGCCCAATAATTTTGACCGAATCGGGAATCGACATCGTATGCATGACATGTGAGCGCACTAAGATCGCGTCAGGGTCTTGTATATCTGTGTCGACTTCATACTCTTCGCGTGGAAAAAGATTTAATCCCGCGTGAGAAATGGTATTTAATATTTTAATTTTAAACATTCTTGCCCCTCGATATAATACTTAAAAAATAAGGAAACACGTATGTTACCACCAAGCTGGCAATTACAAATACCTCTGGATGCAATAATATTTGATTGTGATGGCACGTTAAGCTCGATCGAAGGCATTGATCAACTGGCAGAATTAAATGATGTCAGTGAATCCGTCAAAGAACTGACCTCAATTGCCATGAGCAAAACAGGGCTTACGCCTGACATTTATCAAAAACGTATGGATTTAATATTACCCACACAAAAATTCATTGATGCGCTGGGTAAACAGTATTGCAAAAATTTAACGCCCGACAGCGATGCCGTCATTCGATTATTGCATGGATTAAAAAAAGAAATTTATATTGTGTCTGCGGGACTTTACCCGGCAATTGTACCGCTTGCTGAATTGCTTAATATTTCTGATAAAAATATTTATGCGGTAGGAATACAATTTGATAGCCACGGGAAATTGCTCTCTTATGAGCAAGATTCACCTTTAACAAAAAACGAGGGTAAAAAAGTTATTGTGACAGAAATTTTGAAAAAGCATTCGCGGATCGGCTATGTGGGAGATGGATTAAATGATGTAGTAGTTTATGATTTGGTAACGCGTTTTATTGGATACGGCGGGATTTATTATCGGAGTAATATTGCGGCATTGTGTGAATATTATATTGAAACACCGTCGATGTCGGCGATTCTGCCGCTTTTTTTGACGCAAATGGAATATGAAAATTTAGCCGAAGAAGGAAAAAATTTGTATCGGAAAGGATTGCCCGTGTAGTGCACTGTAAATTAATTTTTAATACCTCCTTCCCCTTTCCCCTTCCTCCACAAAAAGCGTGTGGAGGAAGGGGGACTCTCCGATACAGATGTGCTGAATTAGAACGTCCCCCTTCCTCCAAGTGCTCTTCTTGGAGGAAGGGGAAAGGGGAAGGAGGTATTAAAAATTAATGTTACAGTGTAATCACACCGCTTCCAAAATCGCCGCCACACCCATCCCGCCCGCCGTACAAATCGAAATTAATCCACGCCCTTTTCCTTTCTCATGCAGCATTTTCGCCAACGCCGCAACAATTCGTGCGCCGGTTGCAGCAAACGGATGGCCCATCGCAATACTTCCCCCTTTTATATTCATTTTAGTCCGATCAATCGCACCCATCGCTTCATCCCGCTTAAGCATACGCTTGCAAAACGCGGCCGATTCCCACGCTTTTAGCGTACAGAGCACTTGGCCCGCAAACGCTTCATGAATTTCATAAAAATCAAAATCCTGCAAACTCAAACCATTTCTTTGCAGCAATTGACTCACCGCAATCGTCGGTGCTATCAGCAAACCTTCACCATCCACAAAATCCACCGCCGCCGACTGTGCATCCACAAATCGCGCCAGTTTTGGCACATTCAAGCTATCCGCCGATTCTTCGCTCGCCAAAAAAACAGCCGCCGCACCATCGGTCAATGGACTGCTATTCCCTGCTGTCAACGTACCTTTTTCAGAAACGTCAAATGCAGGCGGTAATTTTGCCATTTTTTCTAAAGAAGTATCCGCGCGCAAAGTTTTATCGCGCTTCAACCCATGAAATTCAAAAACTAGATCATCATAAAATCCATTTTCATACGCAGCAAGGCTATTCTGATGACTTTTTAAAGCTAATTCATCTTGTAAAACACGTGAAATATCCCATTCTTTCACCATTTTTTCGCAATGTTCTCCCATCGAAAGATGCGTTCTCGGTTCAACAACAGCGGGAGCTTCAATCCGAAAATCAGCAGGCCGCAACTTTAACGCAGTTCTCATTTTTTCTAAAAAACTTTTTTCTTTCCGAATCTTCAGCAGCTTTGCTGCAAAGGACGATTTTAAAAATAAAGTCATATCACTATTCGTATCAACGCCGCCCGCAATCCCATGGTCTATTTGTTTATTAGAAATTTTCAATGCAATTTGCAAGGTCGTCTCAAGACTCGTGCCGCAAGCCCTTTGTACATTGTATGCTGGCGAATGCGGATCCAGGGTCGTCCCTAAAACACATTCACGGGCCAAATTCCAATTCGCCGGACCATTCATTAACGCACCCAAGGCAACATCACCCATGATTTTTCCATCCAAATGCAAATGGCTGACTAAAGCTTGCAGCGCCGCTGTCATTAAAGCTTGCGTACTCACATCACTGTAATCCGTCATGGATTTTACGAAAGGTGTCCGCGCTCCTCCCGCAATATAAACTGGCCGTGTCATCATGATTTTATTCCCACCTTTTGTTATACTCAATAATATCATACAAAAATGGAATACCGCCGTGCAGAGTGCAAAAATCCGTTTTGAGCATAAACAATTGTTCTGCGAAGGCGAGTGGACTATTCCCAATCTTAACGCCCTTGAACAGGCCCTTGAAAAAATCTCGCTTTTTTCTAAAGATGAAATAAACATTAACGGCGCTAAAATCACCCAAATGGATAGCGCAGGCGCCTGGTTATTGACCCGCTGGATGAAAAAGATTTCCGAGAAAAAAATTTCTTTCAAACTCGTCGAGTTTTCTGAAAATACGCAAAAACTGCTGGAACTCATTAAAAATCGAAAAGTTGACCTGAAAGACATCCCTTCGATTACAAAGCTCAACTGGATTGAACGCACCGGAAAAGTAGCCGTAGAACATACACATGAATTATTGGCTTATCTCGCTTTTGTCGGGGAACTTGCGCTCGAATGGCTGCGCATTATACGAAGGCCCGCCCATATTCGCTGGAAAGCGTTATGCAGTAGTATTTACCGAACAGGTTATGAAGCTCTGCCGATTATTGGTTTATTATCTTTTATGATTGGCGTGGTATTAACTTATCAAATGGGCGTGCAATTACGTAATTATGGCGCAAATATTTTTATCGTTGATTTGCTAGGGCTTTCCGTACTGCGCGAATTTGGTCCTTTGCTGACTGCGATTATGGTAGCAGGCCGCACCGGGTCCTCTTTTACCGCAGAACTTGGCCTGATGCAAGCCAATCAGGAAATTAATGCGCTCGATACCATGGGTGTCACACCTGGAGAATTATTATTATTGCCCAAAATTTTTGGCTTATTTATTACCTTACCGCTTTTAACGATCTGGGCAGATATCTTTGGAATTTTTGGCGGCATGGTCATGTCAAATAATATGTTGAATATCACATGGTACGATTTTCTGCAGCGTTTTCAGCACCAGGTCCCGCTTCGCGCTTTATTAATTGGTTTAGGTAAAGCACCAGTTTTTGCCTTGATTATTTCGAGCATCGGGTGTTTTCAAGGAGTTTCAGTCCAGAATACAGCTGACAGCATCGGCAAAAATACAACAAAAAGCGTAGTTTATGCCATATTTTTTATTATCGTCGCAGATGCCATTTTCTCTATCATTTTCAGCAAACTAAAATTATGACGACAAACTCGCCTATCATCGAAATAAAACATTTAAAAACTTATCTGGGCGATGCATGGGTCCATCAAGACATTAATCTTCAAGTCAAAAAAGGTGAAATTCTGGTTATTGTCGGCGGTAGCGGCACCGGTAAAACCGTATTGCTGCATGAAATGCTGGCTTTACGTCAACCGACCTCGGGATCGATTCGCATATTTGAACATGAATTGACAACAGCCAATCCCGAAACACTCCTGGAAATTCAGCGGCGATGGGGTGTTTTATTTCAGCAAAATGCCTTATTCAGTTCACTCTCTGTTTTGGAAAATGTCTCTTTTCCTTTAAACGAACATACCGATCTCGATCAAAAAACCATCGAGCAACTGGCTTTATTGAAAATTCTATTAGCTGGTTTACCCGCAGAATCTGCGGTCAAATATCCTTCTGAATTGAGCGGCGGGATGCAAAAACGTGCGGCATTAGCCCGTTCGATCGCCCTCGATCCTGAATTACTTTTTTTAGATGAGCCAACAACAGGCCTGGATCCCAATAAAGTGATTGCATTTGATGAACTGATATTAAACTTGCAGAGTACTATGGGTTTGACTATTGTAATGGTAACGCATGATGTGGACAGTTTAAAACGTGTGGCAAATCGTGTTGCATTTTTAGGTGAAGGGAAAGTTTTAGCGATCGAACCTCCCAAACAAATCATGCAAAACGAACATCCACTGATTCAAGAATTTTTTAACGGTCCAAAAAATAAAGGGCCCAAATGATGGATACAAAAGTCAATTATGCATTAGTCGGTATATTTGTTATTTCTCTCGTAGCCGCTATTGTTTTAAGCATCATCTGGCTATCATCTGGATTAAGCGTTGAAGAATATTCAACTTATCAAGTCAACATGCAAGAAGCAGTAACCGGTTTAAGTATTGATGCAACAGTTGAATATAACGGCGTCAATGTTGGTTCAGTCAAAAGCATTTCAATTAATAAAGAAGACCCGCGATGCGTTTTGCTGCTTTTGAATATTCACGATAACACACCTATCACATACGGCACGGTCGCAACGCTTGCTACGCGCGGATTAACTGGCATCACCTACATTGCATTAAAAGACAAAGGCGAGGATTTAAGGCCCTTACGCAAACTAGAAGGCCAACAATATCCCATTATTAAGACCGCTCCTTCTTTATTATTACAACTCAATACGGGATTGCAAAAATTAACAGAAAGTTTGTCGCAAGTCAGCACGACATTTAAAAATTTATTTGATCAGCAAAATTTATCATCGATTAAAGAAATATTAATTAATATGCGCATTATTTCCGCGAATATCGCGGCGAATAATGCAAAATTAAATAGTATTCTTGAAAATACCAGTATTGCAAGCAAGCGTTTTCCAGGAATGATGCAAACACTTGAAATGCAAACACTGCCTGAAACAAACCGTATTATTAACAATTTAAATGCGTTGACTGATAATTTAATGGGATTATCGCTCGAATTAAAAAATAATCCTTCTTTATTAATTCGCGGAAAACAGCCGCGTACACTTGGGCCCGGTGAAAAATAATGAAAAAAACAGCTTGGTTTTTTATTGCGTTGAGTATATTTCTTATCAGTAGTTGCAGTTTGTTATCATCTGCACCGACTGAGCCAGAACATCGTTATGTGTTAAACACTTTGCCTGACACGACCATAAAAAAACCTCGGCGGCAAATAACATTATTCGTTGCCGAACCGACGGCGAGTGCTTCCTATAACACTGAACAAATGGCTTATTGCACACAACCCTATCAAATTAATTATTTCGTAAAAAACAGCTGGAACATTCCGCCTGCTGAGATGCTGCAGCCTTTAATCATTCAAACTTTACAAAATACTCATCACTATCATGCTGTCATTTCTGAATCCGTTGCCGGGCAGGCAGATTATATTTTAAATACGCAGATTGAAAAATTATTGCAGGATTATTCTCATCAGAGAGCAGAATTGCATTTAATCGTTCGAGCGGAAATTGTGCGAACAGCAAATTATAAAGTGATTGCCAGCAAACAATTTATTATAATAAAACCCATTTTAGCAATATGTCCTAATGGCGGTGTATACGCTGCAAATCAAGCGACTGCTGAAATGTTGCGGCAACTCGCGCAATTTTGTCTCAAAAATATTTAATTATCGTTTTGATTGCAAATGAGTAGCAAATTTGCTACCCTATAATAATGAAATGGGAATTTATTTATTACAGCAACCGAGTCAAAAAGACCATAAGCGACCTACCAGAAGAGCTTTTTGAAGAATTTATCGCAATGCGTGACATTATGATAGACAAGGGCCCAAATATTGGGATGCCTTATACACGAGCAATGGGTGATGGCCTTTTTGAAATCCGGCTGAATGGAAAAGACGGTATAGCCCGTGTTTTTTACTGTACGATTGATAAACATGAAATCATGGTGCTGCATTCATTCATTAAAAAAACTCAAGCAACCCCCAACAAAGAATTGCAGCTAGCAAGAAAACGCATGAAAGAGGTAAAACAGTATGGCTAAATTTAATTTAGAAAAAATGCGAAAAATATCCAAAAGATGGAACGAAGAATTTGATAGAAAAATCGAATCGGATCCAAAATTAAAATTCTCATACGAACGCAAGCGTCGAGAAATTGAAATCGCTCTGATGATGCGAGAAACTCGGGAAAAAGCAAACCTCACCCAAGATGAAGTGGCTGAATTAATGCACACTACACGAAGCGCTGTATCGCGTCTTGAGGCTTCGGGTATCGGTCGACATTCGCCCTCTCTTGAAACAATATTAAAATACGCAAACGCATTGGGATATACTCTCAAAATAAAACTGGTTCCTATGAGAGAAAGTGGATCAAAAACAAAATAATACTCCTGTCCAAACAATCAGTTCAAATTAAATATATGATTACATTACGCAACATCACACTCCGCCGCGGCACAAATGTCTTATTAGATAAAGTCAATTGGACCATTTATCCCGAACAGCACATCGGCATAATCGGTGCAAATGGATCTGGAAAATCCAGTCTTTTCGCCATGTTATTAAACAAATTACACGCAGACCTCGGAGACGTTGAAATTTCCCGCAATTTAATCCTCGCCCATGTCGCTCAGGAAACCCCTGCTTATACTCAATCCGCGATTGATTTTGTATTAGACGGCGATACCGAATTACGCAAGCTCGAAGCTCAATTAGTTGAGGCGGAACAGCAGGATGACGGTCACCGCATCGCGGAATTACATGGGTCCTTAAGCCAAATCGATGCCTACACGGCACCTGCCCGCGCAGCACAACTGCTTTCAGGTTTGGGATTTAGTACAGAAGAACAACAAAAACCTGTCAGCGCCTTTTCTGGCGGCTGGCGTGTGCGTTTAAATCTCGCGCAAGCTTTAATGTGCAAATCCGATATTTTATTACTCGACGAACCGACCAATCATCTGGATTTAGATGCAGTCATTTGGCTGGAACAATGGTTAATCAAATATCCTGGAACTTTATTATTAATTTCTCATGACCGCGAATTTCTCGATCATGTTGTCCAGCATATTGCTTACATCACACATCAAAAATTAGAAGTGTACAGTGGAAATTATTCCACGTTTGAAAAAACTCGTGCGGCACAAATTCTTTTACAACAAGCCGCTTATGAAAAACAGCAAAAACAAATTGCACATATGCAAAGTTTTGTGAATCGCTTTCGTGCAAAAGCTTCTAAAGCACGCCAGGCCCAAAGCCGGATAAAAGCCATTGATCGGCTCGAATTAGTCAATGCCGTACAACTGGATTCACCTTTTCATTTTCATTTTCGAAAACCTTTAAAATGTCCAAATCCTTTATTAACACTCGAAGATGCGCGCATTGCTTATGATGACAAAATAGTTTTGGATCAATTGAATTTCAGCATCGGCCCAGAAGATCGAATTGGCGTGCTGGGACCCAATGGAGCAGGCAAATCAAGTTTAATTAAATTATTAGCCGGTGAAATCCAACCCAAAGCGGGCATACGTGAAACAAGCGCCGGCTTAAAAATTGGTTATTTCGCGCAGCATCAAGTGGACCATCTCAATCTGGCAGAAACACCGATTTCGCATTTACGCGAACTCGCGCCTCATGTGCAAGATCAGGAATTAAGAACTTATCTCGGCACATTCGGTTTTGTCGGCAATGAAGTGTTTGACCCTATCAAACATTTTTCTGGCGGTGAAAAATCCCGACTCGCGCTGGCCTTGTTAATCTGGCAGCGGCCAAATTTGCTATTATTGGATGAGCCAACAAACCATCTAGATCTGGAAATGCGTAATGCCTTGAGCATTGCACTGCAAGAATATGAAGGCGCAATGTTACTCGTTTCGCATGATCGTTTTCTGATACGTGCAACCGTTGATCAATTAATTTTAATCGCAAATGGAGAAATGTCTCCTTTCACCGGCGATATCAATGAGTATGAAAAATGGTTATTGAATTATCGCCGCCAAGCAAATAACACGGCGAATTCGCCAATTCAAAAAATCTCGCCTAAAAAAAAAGAGAGGAGCATTGAACCCATGACAAATTTAATTACCTTAGACAATATATCACTGGCATTTGGCCTGGATGTTTTGCTCGATCATGCCAAATTACAAATTGCATCCGGCGAACGTGTGTGTTTAATCGGCCGAAATGGCGCTGGAAAATCTTCCTTAATGAAAATTATTGAAGGCACGCACATGCCGGATAGCGGAAACATTTGGCGAAAATCCGGTTTACGTATGGCACGTCTCGCTCAGGAATTACCGCAAAATTGTCAAGAAAGTGTTTATGAATTTGTTGCAGGCGGTCTGGCTGAAACCGGACGCTTGCTTTCCGAATATCATGTATTGACGGAGCGTCTATCTCAATCCTGTTCTGATCAGGATTTAAAAGAATTGGAGCGTTTACAACATGCGCTCGACAGTAAAAATGCCTGGCATTTTGAAAATGAGATGAAAGAAATTTTGGAACGACTGGAGTTATCAGCAGATCAGAAAGTCGCTGATCTTTCTGGCGGATGGCAGCGCCGTGCCGCATTGGCTAAAGCGTTAGTCACTGGCCCTGAATTATTATTGCTGGATGAGCCGACGAACCATCTCGATATTGAAGCGATCCAATGGCTCGAAAACGAACTTTTAAATTGTCAAATCGGGTTGATTTTTATTACGCATGATCGTGCATTATTGCAGCGTCTTGCGACACGCATTATTGAGTTGGATCGAGGACAATTGACATCGTGGCCAGGTGACTATGAAAATTTTTTGCGGCGCAAAGAAGAAATGCTGCATGCTGAAGCAAAACAAAATGCGGTGTTTGATAAAAAACTTGCGCAGGAAGAAAAATGGATTCGTCAGGGAATTAAAGCGCGGCGCACACGAAATGAAGGCCGTGTACGCGCATTAAAAAATTTACGCAAGATTCGTGCAGAACGGCGTGAAGTACAAGGTAAAGCCAGCTTCGACTTGCACACTGCCGAGAAATCCGGTCAATTAGTCGTAGAAGCAAATCATATTTCGCAAATTTATCATCATAAAAAAATTATTGATGATTTTTCACTGCGGATCATGCGAGGTGATCGTATTGGTTTAATCGGCCCGAATGGAATTGGGAAAAGTACGTTATTGAATATTTTATTAGGAAAAATTGAACCGCAGCAAGGTTCACTCAAACAAGGCACTAAATTACAAATCGCTTATTTTGATCAATTGCGCGCGGCATTGGATTTAGAAAAATCTGTGGCAGAAAATGTCGTGCCAGGCAGTGATATGATTGAAATAAATGGCAATAAACGGCATGTCATCAGTTATCTCAGCGATTTTTTATTTACACCACAACGTGCGATGACACCCGTCAAGGCATTGTCGGGTGGTGAATGTAATCGTCTGTTATTAGCCCGGCTTTTTAGTCAAGCTGCCAATTTGCTTGTTTTGGATGAACCCACAAATGATCTGGATATTGAAACGCTGGAATTATTGGAAGAATTGTTATGCGATTATTCTGGAACTTTGTTAATTGTGAGTCATGACAGAATGTTTTTAGATAATGTTGTGACGAGCACATTAATTTTTGAAGGGGATGGAAAAATTAAAGAATATGTTGGAGGTTATCAGGATTGGCTGCAGCAAAAAACATTTTTTTCTGAGGATGACCCATCTGAAAAAATTTCAGCAGATAAAATGATTCGGGAAAAACAGAAAAAAAAATTAAGTTATAAAGAACAAAAAGAGTTGGAAGATTTGCCGAAGTTGATTGAAACAATGGAAAATGAACAGGCAGCATTGCAAGAAAAAACTTCTGATCCAGTTTTTTATCAGCAAGAAACGGCGAAAATTTCTGAGGTGATGGAGAAGTTGCAAGAGTTGTCAATTTCGCTGGAAAAAACTTATGCGAGATGGAGTGAGCTGGAAGAATTGGCGGAGGTTCAGAAAAAATTGAAGTAAGCAGTACACTGTAAACTAAATTTTTCGTAATGACATTAACAGCTCTGTCATCCCGGAATTTAGTAGCGCTTAATTCGCGCTCTTTGCGAATTTAGCGCTACTTAATGTCCGGGATCTACTTATCATTTGGGTGGATCCCGGACATTAACTCACTCTAAATTCGCAAAAGAGCGCGAATTAAGAGTGAGTAAATTCCGGGATGACGCAAAAATAAGGAACAGCGACTTTAGATAAGTTGTTACGAAAAATTTAGTTTACAGTGTAGTAGTACACTGCAACATAAGTTTTTCATATTAATTACCCCTTTCACCGAACTCCAAGTGTTTTTCTTGGAGTTCGGTGAAAGAGGAAAGAGAAAAGAACTAAACAGATACGCTCGGGCGTTTTTGCTTAGCGGCCTCACCTTGCCCATATGCTAAAACCTCTTCCTCTTTAGGAGCACAACAAGCAGGAAGAAATCGTGACCACATCGATCCTTTTGCCAACGTGGTGCCCTTTGGTGCTGCTCCATTTTTAAGGCCCACCTCAGGATCATTTGCCGCAAGCGCAGGCCCAGCTACAGGAGCTTTATTATTTAAGTTGATTACTCGATCCTTCAACACCCTCTCCGTCAATTCCGCTACCCGGATCTGCTGTTTCAAATAATCAATTCTCTCCGCACCTTTTTTCAATTCTTCCTTTGCCCGTGCTTCTTTACGTTTCAAGTGATGTTCATATGCTGCAAATGCACCATACAAAAGACCAATACCAATAACCAGCCCAATTGTCACTGGATTACTGAACGCCGCTGCTGCAAAAGGTAAAAATATAGCTGTTCCCTTTATTAAAAATATTCTCGTAACAAATGCGCCTGTCGTCACCGCATTAGTGAATGTTAAAGCCCGAGTCAAAACTTTTTTAATGCTTGTCATACGACTATTCTGGATAGGATTTTTCCCTTCCAAAAATTGCGGGTCATCTGTCTCAAACAACTTGATCATTGGATTTAGACGACTCTGATCGGGCCCTAATTGTTTTTTTAATTCATTAATATTATTAAGTTTTCTTTGATAGAGAAGTTCTAAATTGCCGAAATCGCCTTGTTGCTTCTTTGCTAACATATCCAACGCTTGAGTCTTGGTTTTTTGACGCGCATAATCACCCGTCGCTGCTTTATAAATACCACGAGCTACGCTAACAGCAAGCAAAGCCCAACCTGCAATAAGATTCACAACAGGAATATTGCTCGCAATACTGGCTACTTGAGTCAAGAAATCTGTCGTAATCCACGCAGCATACTGGACTCCCACATAAGTACCCATCGTACTGGAAATAAAGGTCATTCCAGCTTTTTTTACTCCTGAAGTTTTGGTTAAAGATGCAATTTGCGCATTGACAACACTTGAGCCTGCATATTGGTCCAAATCTTCAACTCTTACCTCATTTTTTTCATCAAGAATTCCATTTTTATTATCAGGATCAAGTTCACTCATTAAACACTCTTTCGCAAACTCATATTTGCGGCGTAAAATCACACGGCGCAATATGCCGACAGCATCTTCTTTCGCTGTATTGACCTGATCATGGGTTGGAGGATCTTGCATTTCTTTAGCTTTATTCTTTAAAGCATTTGATTTCCACCAGCTGGAAATATAATTAATTGTCTTGACGAGTGGATACACAAAACCAAATGCCAATGGCACGCCGAACATAACGCTTACAGACAAGCCCACCACACCTGCAGCAAACACACCTGTATAAATACCTGCACCGATCCACAACAGCCAGTAAGCAAACGAACTGATTGATATCGTTTCATAAGCCGGTCCGAGTATTTTTTTGTTTACCCAGTTAAATCCTCGAGAATACCAGGGTGCAGGCTTTTCAGGCGCTTGAGGAACAGCTGCTTTGCAATCAAAAACCAGCTTGTTATTGGCTATCTTGATAGAATTATATTTTTTCTGAAGCTCTTCATCTTTTTGAAGAATATCTTCCAGATAACGATTCATCCATTCCATTGCTTTTTCTTTTTTAAATTTTTGCATATTAGCAGCAGCCATCTGCCTTTCAATCATCTTAGCTAATTCGTCGTCTTCTTTATTTAATTGGCCGTAGATATTTTTGTAACTATTACTGTCTTTAGCATTTTTTTGCTTTCTGTATTCACGATAAAAATTCGCTGCAGCAAATGCCAACACGATCAGAGTGGAAACAATTGTAGCTGCTGGATTATGCATGGTATAATCAATACCAAATCCACTCGTGTGGTCATCTCCTGGAATATCACACCAAAGTAATTTAGGATAACGGAAAGCAAAAGTATATAACATATCAGCAGGAAAAAAGGCTTCAAACACTAAGCCTTCGTACTCATCTGAAGAAAGTTTTTTGAGGAAACACTCGCCGCCCGGCGATAATGATAGCTCTACTTCTGACATATACCGCTCCTTTTTTTTCTGTTAATTTTTTATACGTAATCTTTTAGTTATACTGATCAATTCTTAAGGTTTTCTTAAGAAATCAGAAAATTTTAAAATTTTTTTAAAAGAAAGAATCAGTTAAAAAACTAACCCGAATACTTGTTATTCAGCAAACCCGCGCAGAATGGCATTACCCGATGGCATCCATGTTAATTCATCATTTACAATTTTAGGCGTTAAGATATAGGTATCAGTCGCAAGAATTCCATCATAAGCAACAGGTGTTGCAGTGATCACTCCATTCATGACACTCAGATTGGCTACAGCACCCTTGGGAAGCTTGATTGTTTCAGGAATCGCAAAGCTTCCCGCATTACATCCTGTAAAAGCAGCGTGCTTTTTAAAACACTTCGCTACTGCAGTTTTGAAAGGAATAACTGCTTCGAGAATCTGTTTGTAATAATTCCGTTGGAGATAGTCACGATAAGCAGGATATGCAATGGCTAATAACGCCATCACTACAAGCAATACGATAAACAATTCTTTAAAAACAAAACCTTTTGCTGCGATACCTTTTTGCATGGGAATTCCTTTTTATATTGAAACAATTTTCGCATCAATTTTCCGATTTGCAATCAAATTCTGTAAATATTGCTTTAACGTACACATCCCGCTTGCGGCGCCCATTTCCATGGCACTGACCATTTGCGCCATTTTATCTTCGCGAATCAAATTACGCATGGCAGGCGTTCCTATCATTATTTCAAATGCAGCGATTCGCCCTCCCTGATTTTTGATTAATGTCTGGCAAATAACTGCTTGTAAAGATTCCGCCAGCATATTTCTAATTAATTGTTTTTCACCTGGCGGAAACACATCAATAATTCGATTAATGGTACGAGGTGCTGAATGCGTGTGTAAAGTTGCCATCACAAGATGGCCGGTTTCAGCTGCAGTCAATGCTAAACGAATCGTTTCGAGATCGCGCATTTCGCCTAATAAAATAATATCTGGATCTTGCCTTAATGCAGATCGCAAAGCCGCGTTAAAACTTCGGGTGTCACGATTGACCTGTCTTTGGGTAATCAAACTTTTCTGGCTGATATGTATAAATTCAATAGGATCTTCCAGAGTAATAATATGCAAATTTTCGTGTGCGTTGAGATGATGAATCATCGAAGCCAGCGTTGTGCTTTTTCCAGAACCCGTGGCACCTGTAATTAAAACCAGACCGCTTGCGGCGTTCAGTATTTTTTTAAATATTTCCGGCAAACCTAATTGTTCCATGCTTGGAACCAAGCTTGGAATATAGCGAAAAACTGCTGCTATTCCATCAGATTGTTTATATGCATTGATTCTGAAACGCGTATGGTCTGACAGAACCAGGGCATAATCTAATTCCCAGTTGGCTTCAAATTCTTTTAACTGGTCTTCTGAAAATGTTTGATAGATCCAGGTTTTTATTTTATCTGCAGAAAGAATGCCGCTTTCTGTTAAAAAAACCAGTTCGCCGTGAATACGTAAAATAGGCGGTTTTTCCGGGGAAATATGTAAATCGGAAGCGTTTTTTTCGATGGTAAGAGCAAGAAGTTCAGTGAGTTGCATGGTAGTTCCTTAGAGTAAGTATTCGGTATCTGTTTTGCTTTTTTTACCTCCTTCCCCTTTCCCCTTCCTCCACAAAAAGCGTGTG
>DATIJV010000037.1:0-25212 GCA_035478255.1 Gammaproteobacteria bacterium | reverse complement strand
CGAAGCAATCCAGGCTTTTAAAAACCTGGATTGCTTCGCCGAAAAGCACGGCTCGCAATGACGCATTAGCTTTAAGTTGGCGCCATTGACAGTGTGCAATTATCCTTTAAAGCCATTCGTCACCGGATACCGCCGCTCCCGTCCGAACGCCTTATGATTAATCCTCACCCCAATTGCTGCCTGACGTCTTTTATATTCATTTCTTTGAATTAAATTTGTAATTTTTATCACAACATCCCGATCAAAACCCTGTTCAACTATATTTTCAATACTTTGTTCCTGATTGAGATAAAGCTCAAGAATTTTATCCAGAATTTCATAAGGCGGTAAGCTGTCTTCATCTTTTTGATTGGGTGCTAATTCCGCTGTCGGCGGACGGGTAAGAGTCCGTTCAGGAATCACAGGACTTATTTGGTTGCGCAATTGTGCTAAACGATTTACCCAAGTTTTTGGCACATCTTTCAACACGGCAAATCCTCCTGCCATGTCCCCATACAAGGTTGCATATCCCACCGCCATTTCACTGCGGTTTCCTGTAGTTAAAACCAATTTTCCTGTTTTATTAGAGATCGCCATCAGAATCATGCCTCGGCAACGCGCCTGAATATTTTCTTCTGTGATATCAGTTTTTTTTCCCGCAAAAATCGGTGCTAAATTTTCCAGAAAACTTTTGAAAACAGGCTCAATCGAAACAGTATCATACGTCACGCCTAAATTCTGAATTAAAGCGAGACCATCTTCTCTGCTGATATCAGCCGTATAACGCGATGGCATCATGAGCGCATGAACTTTATCTTTCCCCAAAGCATCGACCGCGATTGAGAGCGTCAGAGCAGAATCAATTCCTCCTGAAACACCTACCAGCACACCCGGAAAATGATTTTTTTGAATATAATCCCGCACTCCTAAAACAAGCGCATCATATACGCGTTGTTCTTCATTAGGCAAAGTAAAGATAGAGGGAGTCATCACAGTAGCGGTGCTGGAAATTTCAATATCAACTGGCAATAATGTTTCCTGAAAAAATCCTGCATGCTGAGAAATTTTTCCTGACTGATCGATGACCATCGATCCGCCGTCAAAAATCAGATCGTCCTGACCGCCTACACAATTTGTATAAATAATCGGAATATTAGCTGCTTTAGCGCGTTTAGCCAGGGTCAAATGACGCTGCTCGTGTTTATCAACTTCAAAAGGTGAGGCATTAGGCGTTAAAATTATGCGCGCGCCTTGATTTGCGATTTGCTGAGTGGGAGAAGCAAACCAGACATCTTCACAAATGACGATTCCCACAGGGATCCCATGAATAGGCACAATACAGGTTGAATTGCCGGGAATAAAATATCGGCATTCATCAAATACCCCGTAATTTGGTAAATGTTGTTTTGCATATCTGCCGATGATTGTGTTGTTATAAATGACCGAACAGGAATTAAATAACCCTTGAGAGGTTGCATAAGGATGTCCGATTACACAATAAATTCCATCCACTTCAGATTTAAAAGTATTTAAGGCATGATTGGCTTCTTCGATAAAATCTTTACGAAATAATAAATCTTCTGGCGGATAACCCGTAATACTCAGTTCAGAAAAAACAATGACTTCTGCAAAAAGCGTATCACGAGCTGATTTCGCAGCATGAATGAGCTTGGCTAAATTTCCTTGAATATCACCCACGGTTAAATTAAGTTGAGCGATGACAACGCGTAATTTTTTTGCCATGTGAGAATCCTATTTAATACTCAAAATTTTGCTCTCACTATTTTGGAGAACCACTAAATACGTATAACTCATAAACATTATCATCTATTTCACAAAAATCAACGAGATTTCCAGAGCTTTTGCCATCTGAATAAATTTCACTGCCGCGTTTAAGTGTTGCCTCAGTATGAATTTTTCTTAAATAAAGATGGTTTTTTAGTTTTCCCCGATATTCCATTCGCGCAATAATTTCCTGGCCCGTGTAACATCCTTTGTTGAAGCTCACTGCATTTAGATGAGGCAAATCCAGTTCATGCGGTAAAAATTTTTCGCTTGTTTCAGGATAAATGCTTGCGATTTTGTGAAGTATATCCATTGATTTCCAGGCGTTAAAATCTTTTTTTTGTTCTGACTGCAAGCTATTCATCGCATCAATTTTTCCGATAAATTGATAACGTACCGGCGCGCCTGGCAAGCGCATCACAATGAATTGATCGAGTGACAATTGTTCATGAATATTTTTCGGCATATCAGGTAATTCATCTCCCGCGTAACCTAATTGTTTTAACGTTTGACTTGCATCGTTTAATTTTACTTTGAAAAAAACGGCGTATTTTTGTAATGCCTGCATTGCAACAGGAATTAATTCGCGCGGCATTTGTAAATAATAATCGTTGTCATACATAAAAAGTTGAAAAAGGCTAATGACTCTCCCTTGAGGGTTGCAATGTGCGCCAGGACGAAATTGTGAAGAAGTAATATCGTCAAGGTTACAGGTCAACTGTCCTTGCAAAAATTTTTTAGCCTGTTCGCCAGAAATTCGTAGTAAACCGAGTTCAGTAAGATCAAAAATCATGAGTATTATTATCTATCTTATAAAGTATATATGATACAATTTTGCCTGCTTAAACGAAACAATCTTGTGAGGAGTGTGAATGAATAAAAAGGCTTTAATCTTGGTGGATTTGCAAAATGATTTTTGTCAGGGGGGGAATTTAGCCGTACCTGATGGCGATGCTGTAATTCCTCTTGCTAACCAATTGCAGCCGCATTTTGATTTGGTGGTGGCGACCCAGGATTGGCACCCGCAAAATCACATGAGTTTTGCATCCAATCACGAAGGCAAAAAAATTGGAGATACTATTAAAATTCATGGATTTAATCAGGTTTTATGGCCGGACCATTGTGTGCAAAATTCTAAGGGAGCAGAGTTTCATCCTGAATTAAATACCGATCTTATTCAGCATATTTTTCATAAAGGAACGGATCGGTTTGTGGATAGTTATAGTGCTTTTTTTGATAATGAACATTTACATACGACGGGTTTGGGAGATTATCTTGTCCGTTTGGGCGTGACGAAAGTTTATCTGATGGGATTAGCGACGGATTACTGCGTCAAATATTCCTGTCTGGATGCGGCGAAATTAAATTTTTCTGTGTATGTGATTGAAGATGCATGCCGTGGAGTGGAATTGCACCCGGGGGATGTTGCGAAAGCGATGAAGGAAATCCAGGCAGCAGGGGTGAAGTTGATTGAATCGAAGCAGATTTTATCAGCGGCAGCGTCAAGGATTTGATTTTTTTTAAATCACCCACTGAATCATTTCCTCACTGTGATTGATATACCCATCCGCGCCCCACGACAAAGGATCTTCCCCTGCTGGAATATACCCATACAATGCCGCAAGCGAAGGACTTCCCGCTGCTTTGCATGCCTGGATATCGACTCGGGAATCTCCTACATAAAGACAATGCCGCGGGTCTTGCCTTAACAATTCACAAGCATGCAAAATCGGCTCTGGATGCGGTTTGCGTTTCGCTAAGGTATCACCGCTAATCACACAAGCTGCGCGCTTGTCGAGCTTTAAATGTGCGAGAAGCTGGTCAGTGTATCTCGTAGGTTTGTTTGTCACAATTCCCCAAGGGATACCTTTTTTCTCAAGAAAAGCGAGTGTATTTTCCATGCCCGGAAAAAGCTTTGTTGTCTCAAGTAAATGACATTGATAAAATTCTAGCAATTGTTCAGACAGAAGAGGATAGCGCTTGTCATCCGGTTCAATATTCATTCCCAATTTTAAAAGACCGCGGCAGCCGCTTCCTGCCTCGGGGCGAATAATATCAAGCGGAATAACAGGTAATTGATGCTCTATCAATAAACGGTTAAGAGCTGTTCCCAAATCACCTGCAGTATCCAGCAATGTTCCATCCAGATCCAATAAAATTGCGTTTATCATAATACTTTTACGTGCACGAGATAATTAACAGAAATATCTTCACTCAAAAAATATTGTTTTGTCATGAGATTATAGCTTAACCCTATCATTTCAACTACGTGTAAGCCCGCATTTCGGCACCAGGCATGGAGCTCGCTCGGACGAATAAATTTAGCAAAATCATGGGTGTTTTTAGGTATTAATTTCAAAATATACTCTGCCCCTAAAATGGCAAATAAATACGATTTAACATTGCGATTTAAGGTAGAAAAGAAAATATCGCCGCCAGGTTTTACCAGCTTCGCAGAAGCCAGAATAATAGAAGAAGGATCGGGAACATGCTCTAACATTTCAAGGCATGTCACTACATCGTATTTTTTCGGCTGTTTTTCTGCTATTTCTTCCGCAGAAATAAGCTCATAATCCACTCGAATACCGCTTTCATGTTGATGCAGTTTTGCAACATTCAGCACGTCTTCGCTCATATCAATGCCAGTTACCTGTGCACCCAGTTTCGCCATACTTTCAGATAAAATTCCGCCTCCGCAGCCGATATCAATAACTGTTTTGCCTGCTAGAGGAGCTTTTTGATGAATATAACCCACTCTCAGCGGGTTAATGTCATGAAGCGCTTTAAATTCACCGCTTGTATCCCACCAATGAGCTGCGGATTGAGTGAATTTTTTGATTTCATTAGGATCTATATTGGACATTTTATCATTCTACTCTTGTTGTTTCAGTCACTTATGTTTATCATAGTTCGTCATTATCATCTTTTACAAAGGAAATGTTTATATGAAAACAAAATTTTTAGCAATTGGTTTGTTAACCGCCGCTATGGCAACAGCAGTATTTGCTGATGATGCAAATACCACAAAAACGGCTCCAGCCGCTAACAATGGACAGCAGGCTCAAGCACAAAATCAAGCTCAAGCTCAAGCTCAAGCTCAAGCACAGCCTCAAGTAGATCCAAATTCAGCTGCGTCTCCAGTCACTGGAAATAGCAATGGAAATGGAAATGGGCAATCATCTTAAAATAATTGAATGTTGTTTCCTAAAAAACCCTGCGTTTGCAGGGTTTTTTATATACGCGTAAGGTATAAATCAGGATAAAATTAATGACGAATAGTCCAAAAACCATTTATTTGAAAGACTACAAAGTTCCTCCTTTTTTAATTGACAAAGTGGAACTGGAATTTCATCTCGAAGAAGAATTCACCACAGTAAAATCAAAACTGACGATGCGTCAAAATTCTTCATCTTCAGATTCATCATTAAAATTAATGGGCGAAGAATTGGAATTGCAATCTATCGCATTAAATGGAAAATCTTTATCACCTGCTCAATATGAAATAACCGAACATTCATTGACTATTTTTTCTGTTCCAAAAGAATTTACTTTGGAAATTCAAACACGTAATAAACCCCAGGAAAATACGAGTTTAAGTGGATTATACAAATCCAGCGGAAATTTTTGTACGCAATGCGAAGCACAAGGATTTCGCCGCATTACTTATTTTTTAGATCGTCCTGATATTATGGCGCGATACACGACAAAAATTATTGCGAATGAAAAAAATTATCCTGTTCTTTTATCCAATGGAAATTTAATTGCATCCGGTAAATTAGATAATGATAAACACTGGGCAGCATGGGAAGATCCTTTTCATAAACCCAGTTATTTATTTGCTTTGGTTGCAGGAAATTTGGAATATCTGGAAGATTTTTTTGTTACAAAATCTAATCGCCGTGTCACATTACGCATTTACACCGAAAAAGGAAATCGCGATAAATGTTTGCATGCCATGCAAGCCGTTAAAAAAGCTATGCGTTGGGATGAGGAAAAATTTGGACGCGAGTATGATTTAGATATTTATATGATCGTCGCAGTCAGCGACTTTAATATGGGAGCAATGGAAAATAAAGGTTTAAATATTTTTAATACGCAATACATTTTGGCAAAACCGGAAATGGCAACGGACCTGGATTTCATTCATGTTGAATCCGTGATCGCGCATGAATATTTTCATAACTGGACAGGAAATCGCATTACATGCCGTGACTGGTTTCAGTTGAGTTTAAAAGAAGGTCTAACGATTTTTCGCGATCAAAGTTTTACTGCAGACACGACATCAGCAACTGTAGCGCGTATTCGGGATGTGAATGCGCTGAGAACTTCGCAGTTTCCAGAAGATGCGGGGCCGCTCGCGCATCCAGTCCGCCCAGATTCCTACATTGAAATAAATAATTTTTATACTTCGACTGTTTATAACAAAGGCGCAGAAGTCATTCGCATGATTCAGACTCTTATGGGTCAGACATTGTTTCGCCGCGGAATGGACTTATATTTTGAGCGTTTTGATGGTCAGGCCGTTACGATTGAAGATTTTGTGAAAGCACATGAAGATGCGTCGGGAATAGATTTAACCCAGTTTCGTTTGTGGTACGCTCAAGCAGGCACGCCTGTGTTAGATGTAAAAGGAGATTACGATGAAGCGGCCCACACTTATACATTACATGTTAAACAAACCTGTCCGCCCACACCTGATCAACCGCATAAAAAACCGATGCATATTCCTTTGTTGGCGGGTTTGCTGGATAACTCCGGGAAAGAAATTGCAAATCAATTATTACAAATCAAAGATCACGAAAATCAATTTACGTTTGAAGGAATCACTTCTCAACCGATTCCGTCTTTATTAAGAAATTTTTCAGCACCCGCCAAAGTAAAATATCCTTATTCAGATATAGAGTTGGCATTATTATTTAAACATGATACAGATTTATTTAATCGCTGGGAAGCTGGACAAAAATATGCAGTTAATTTGATTTTGGGTTTGATCGAGGATTACCAGCAGCAAAAAACCTTGAAAGTTTCTGAAAGATTTATTGATGTTTTTAAGCATCTTCTTCTCAATGCGCAAAATGATAAATGGCTATTGTCAGAAATGCTGACTTTGCCGTCAGAAAAATATATTGCGGAACATATGACAGTAATCGACGTTGATGCGATTCATGCTGCGCGTGAATATGTGCTGCAAGAAATTGCAACGCAGTTAAAAAATCTATTCGAAAAAATTCATCTGGAATTGCATGATGACAAACCGTACCAATTTAGCATGGAAGCCGTTGGAAAACGTTATTTAAAAAATTTATGTCTTTTTTATTTAATGATTTTACCCGATCAGAATATTCATAAGAGTATTGGTATGCGTCAATTTAATTCTGCTTTAGCATACAATATGACAGACACGATGGCAGCATTAAAAGCATTAGTGAATGTTGAAGGCAGAGAGCGTGCGGAAGCATTATCTGATTTTTATGCTAAATGGCGTGATGATGCGTTGGTTGTGGATAAATGGTTTGCATTGCAAGCGGGTTCTAAATTGCCGGGGACACTCCAGCATGTTAAAGAATTAACCCGGCATGAAGCGTTTGACATTAAAAATCCCAATAAAGTGTATTCTTTAATTGGTGCATTCGGCAATAATGCCATTCATTTTCATGCGAAAAACGGTGAAGGATATAAATTTTTAGCCGAAATTGTTTTACAATTAAATGCACTGAATCCGCAAATTGCGGCACGAATGATTAAGCCGTTGACCACATGGAAACGATATGACAGTGCACGCCAACAATTGATGAGAGAGCAACTGGAGATTTTATCTAAAAATCCCAAACTTTCAGCTGATGTTTTTGAATTAGTTACAAAGAGTCTTTAAAGAGGTAATAATGAACATTGAAAATAAAAATTCTCGTGTTGAATCGGATAGCATGGGGACGATAGATGTGCCGAATAATGTTTATTGGGGCGCGCAAACACAGCGATCTATTCATCATTTTGCGATTGGTCATGATCTCATGCCCAAAGAATTAATTCGTGCGTTTGCCATTTTAAAAAAAGCAGCAGCGATGACGAATCATGATTTGGGATTGCTCTCTGAAGATAAAATGAAATTAATTGTTTTTGCAGCTGATGAAATTATTGCAGGAAAATTGGCAGATCAATTTCCTTTAAAAATCTGGCAGACAGGAAGCGGTACGCAAACCAATATGAATGTGAATGAAGTTATTTCGAATCGTGCGATTGAAATGGCAGGCGGGGTGCTTGGCAGTAAAAAACCAATTCATCCCAATGATGATGTGAATCGTTCGCAATCTTCAAACGATACTTTTCCAACAGCCATGCATATTGCGGCGACAGAAAGTATGATCAATCGATTGATTCCTTCCATAAAAGAATTGATAAAAGCATTGCTTGAAAAACAACATAAATTCGCAAAAATTGTTAAAGTAGGGCGCACGCATTTGCAAGATGCAGTGCCGTTGACTTTAGGGCAGGAATTTTCAGGTTATGTTGCACAACTGAATGCGGCACTAAAAAATATTGAAATGACTTTGCCAGGATTATATGAATTGGCATTGGGTGGAACGGCAGTTGGCACAGGAATTAATGCGCATCCAAAATTTGGCGAGAAAGCGGCAGAGAAAATTGCACGGTTGACGGAATTGCCTTTTGTTTCTGCGCCAAATAAATTTGCAGCGTTAGCGGCGCATGATGCGTTTGTGTTTGCCAGTGGTGCATTAAAAACATTGGCGTGTGCATTGATGAAAATTGCAAATGATGTTCGCTGGTTGGGATCGGGCCCGCGTTGTGGTTTAGGAGAATTAATTTTGCCGGAAAATGAGCCGGGTTCATCGATTATGCCGGGGAAAGTGAATCCTACGCAGTGTGAAGCAATGACGATGGTTTGTGTGCAGGTAATGGGGAATGACACAGCGATTACAGTGGCGGATTCTCAGGGAAATTTTGAGTTGAATGTGTTTAAGCCGGTTATTATCTATAATTTTCTGCATTCGGTTACATTGTTGTCGGATTCTATGAATATGTTTACTGCTTTTATGGTGAAGACGCTTCAAGCGGATGAGCGGAAGATCCAGCAATTTGTCGAAAATTCATTGATGTTAGTGACTGCATTGACACCGAAAATTGGTTACGATAAATCTGCGGCGATTGCGCATAAAGCGTGGCATGAGAATTTGAGTTTGTTGGAAGCGAGTTTGGCGTTAGGGCATTTAACAGAAGAAGAATTTAGGGAAATTGTTCGTCCTGAGACGATGATTGAATCGCGGGAATAAACTACAGTGCATTAGGTTCTTCATCAAATTCGCCAGTAAATATTTTCTTTAGCAAATCATAATCTTTACTGCGCACTTCCTGCATGATTTCTGCAATTTTTTGACTTGAAATATTAAGCAATTGCAATAAATGATGAGACAAAGTCAAGCTTTCTTCAAACAATTCAGCAATCACGCGCGTTGCGCCATGCTCTTTTAATATTTTTAATTCATACTCATCGCGGCAACGCACCAGAATAGGTAAATGAGGATAGTAATGTCTTACCATATCAAGAATTTTTATCGTTGCGCGTAAATCATTAAAACTGATAACCAAAACTTTTGCATGTTTTAGCTGCGCAGCGCGTAAAATTTCATAATGTGTTGGATCTCCATAAATGACTTTTTCACCTGCCATTTGTGCTTTTTTTACTAATTCTGAATCCAGATCAAATCCAATATAGGAAAAATTAATTTTATCTAATAAACGCGCAATATGTTGGCCAATGCGCCCATACCCACAAATGATAATATGGCTTCTAAATTTTTCAGTGGTCGCAGCAACGTGATTTTCAGTTACCGTATCATCATCGCTTAAATTTGCTAATAAAAATTTCGCAATTTGTTTGTTGAAATAAATAATAATGGGAGAAACCGCAATGCTAAGCAAAAGGGCGGCTAATATAACTTGACTGTATTCGGGCGAAATAATTTTTTCGTTGAGAGCAAGAGTGAGTAATGCAAATCCAAACTCACTGCCTTGTGCCAGAATCAAGCCGGTCCGGCACGCGGCTGAAAATGTATTCCCAGTCAAGCGGCCTAGTAAGGTAATTAGCAGCATTTTTCCGACTGTTAATGTCAGAAAAAGTAACAAAATCCATTCCCAGGTTTGATACCATTGACTGACATCAGTCAACATGCCAATTGTTATAAAAAATAATCCTAATAAAATATCTCTGAATGGTCGAATTTCTACAGCAATTTGATGGCGAAATTCCGTTTCTGCTAACATCATTCCAGCAAGAAATGCACCGAGAGCAAATGACAAACCTAAAATATTTGTAATCCAGGCAGCGCTTAATGTCACCAATAACACAGTTAGCGTGAATAATTCAATCGCGCGAGTTTTTGCAATAAGCCGGAATAAAGGTTTAAGCAGCCAGCGTCCCATGGCAAAAATGAGAGCCATGGCAAAAATACCTTTGATTATCGCCCACAATAAAATATTACCGAGATTAGGATGAGTGGTGCGAGCGAAACTCGCAATTAAAATAATCAAAAGAACAACGGCGATATCTTGTAATAATAAAATACCCAGTGCAAACAAACCATGCGGCGAATACAGTTCAAGTTGATCATTCAATTGTTTCGCGGCAATAGCTGTAGACGACATGGCGACAATACTTCCCACGAACATGGCAGACAGGGTCGTCATACCGAGTGCTTTTCCTACGATCGTAGTGATCACAACGCTCAATAGAATTTGTAATATTCCCGTTATATAGATAGATGGTTTTAGCGCGAGCAATTTGGGGAGTGAGAATTCAAGCCCGATGGTAAACATTAAAAAAACAATGCCAAATTCGGCTAATTCATTAATTTTCGGTGTATCGGGTACGATTGCCATGGCATGCGGCCCGACTATCGCGCCTACGAGTAAATAACCCAAAACAACAGAGAGTTTTAACTGACGAAAAACCACAGTCACAAGGAGTGCAATTAAAAAGACAAATAAGGTCACTTCAATTGTGTCAAATTTCATGATTCCCTAGTACGCTGCCGCATTAAGTTTGGCTTATTCTACGCTCAGATTGCGAGAGATTGAAGTGTTTTGATTGAAGAAAACCGCAGGCGTACTTTATTGTACGTCGAGGTTTTCTGATTGAAAAACGCTTCAAGCTTGATGCAAGATGAGATGCAGAATAAGTCAAACTTAATGCGGCAGCGTACTAGCTTAAAATAGGCAAAAGCCCTATCAACCCCTCAGCTAACATACCGATAGCAATTGCCATAATAATCATTCCCATAATCCGTGTAACGACTTTTATGACGGAAGCGCCAACTGTTTTTGCAATATTTGACGCAAAATACAGCATCAATCCCATTCCCAATGCTAGCAGGATACAAATGACAGACATCCAAAATTTATTGATTAATTGAGGAAAATCACCCGCTGTAATGATCAAAGTACTCATGGTACCTGGACCAATAATGAGCGGCAATGCGATTGGCACAATGCCGATAGACTGACGTTGTTTGGCTGCGACATCATCTTCTGAGGTGTGACTGACAGGACTTTCTTTCGATTGCAGCATGGAAAATCCCATCAGTAATAAAATAATTCCGCCTGCAAAGCGAAATGCTGGAATCGTGATCCCTAACAGAGAAAGAATTTCTCTGCCGCCCCACAGAGTGAGTAGCATAATGATTGTCATTGCAAAAGTCGCTTCGACTGCGGTTTTGCGTTGCTCCACGATGGCAGCTTTGCGCATAAGATCCAGAAAAATGGAAAGCGATCCCAAAGGATTCATCATAATAATCATGGCAACGATAAACTGGATGAGTTCGGGAGTAGTCATTCTTTTCCTGTTTTGCTATTTTTTTAAGTTGTAATAATAGCGAAGATTAGGCAATATTGCTAGAAAAAGCATTAAAGTGGAGGTTTCATGAAACGTGTTTTTAATTTTAGCGCGGGCCCCGCGATGTTGCCTGAAGAAGTATTATTAGAAGCCCAGGCAGAAATGCTCGATTGGCATGGAACGGGCATGTCCATTATGGAATTGGGACACCGTGGTTCGGAATTTAAAGTGATTGCTGAGCAAGCTGAAGCAGATTTACGAGAATTAATGTCTATTCCTTCCCATTATCATGTGCTATTTATTGCAGGCGGCGCATCTACGCAATTCGCGATGGTGCCTTTAAATTTAATGAATGAAAAGAAAATTGCTGATTATGTCGATACGGGTATTTGGTCGAAGAAAGCGATTGATGAAGCAAAACGATATGGGCACGTGAATGTGGTTGCGCGAACAGAAGTGTCGCATGCAATGGCGCATGTTCCCTCTGAAAAACACTGGTCGTTAAATCCCGAGGCTTCGTATGTGCATTATACGCCGAATGAAACGATTGAAGGATTAGAGTTTCATTGGGTCCCCAAAACAGGAAATGTGCCTTTGGTTGCGGACATGACATCACTTATTTTATCGAAACCAATGGATGTGAATCAATTTGGTGTGATTTATGCAGGTTCGCAAAAAAACATGGGGCAGGCAGGGCTGACTGTTGTTATTATTCGTGATGATTTGATTCAAGAGCCCATGCCGAGAACGCCAACGCTTTGTTCTTACAAAGTGACAGCAGAGAATAAATCTTTTTATAACACACCGCCGACTTATGCCTGGTATATCATGGGTTTAGTTTTTGCTTGGATGAAACGCAAGGGTGGATTGGAATATTTCGGCAAATTAAACCGGCGTAAAGCAGAAAAATTATATGGATTTATTGATAAAAATAGTGAGTTTTATACAAATAGTATTCATGCGGAAAGCCGTTCGGTGATGAATGTACCGTTTAGTTTGACGAAAGGCGAATTGACAGATTTATTTTTAGATTCAGCAAAAGCTGCCGGGTTGACGAATTTGAAAGGGCATCGCCTGGCGGGTGGTGTGCGCGCGAGCATTTATAATGCGATGCCGGAAGAGGGTGTAGATTTGTTGATAGATTTTATGAAAGATTTTGCGAATAAGCATGGGTGATTTTTGTTGTTATATACCTCTTAGAGCCTGATTACTTCAACTTTCTTTTTTCTCTTCGCAGCAACGCTTCCTGATAGCGTCGTTTCTCTGTCTCTGTATTTAATTCCAGCGGAATAACTTTTGTAGGTTTTCCTTTTTCATCTAACGCGACCATCGTAAAATAACACGTATTTGTATGGCGCTGTTTTTGTGTCGTCAAGTTTTCTGCAACCACTCTTATTCCAATTTCCATTGACGTATTTCCGACATAATTTACACTCGCATAAAACGAAACCAACTCACCCACATGGATAGGTTCTTTAAAAATCACTTGATCAACAGAAAGAGTCACGATATATTTTCCCGAGTACCGCGAAGCGCACGCATAAGCAACGCCATCCAGTAATTTTAAAATATGTCCGCCATGTACATTCCCATGAAAATTAGCCATATCTGGCGTCATAATTTCTGCCATTACAATACATCGGCTATCTTCAACGTGTTGATGAGTCATAATTGATATCTCTAATCACTCAGGTTATATAACTATAGCATATACCCATTACACCTGAAGATGCGAATTTTAGGCGTCCAGATTGCAAGAAGTTTCAACGATTTTTTGACGAAAAAACGGAGGAATACTTGCAGTATTTCGAGTATTTTTCGTCAAAAAATCGTTTAAAATTCGCCGCAAGATGGGCGTCTAAAGTTCGCATCTTCAGGTGTAATGGGTATAGTATGAAAGGTTTTAGTCTAATTGAAGTTTTAATAAGTTTGTTTCTTATGTCTCTGATTTTATTTGGATTAGACGCAGCACAAATTTATTCGATAAAAGAAGCCCAAACGGCTTGGTTTTACAGCCTCGCCATCAATCAAATAAATAATGCAGAAGAACGTTTGATCGCCTTGAAAAACTACGATGATCTGGATCAGGAAATCAATCTTTGGAATAAAGAAAATCAAACTGTTTTGCCTAATGGGTTTGGCACAATTATCCGAGAACCTCCCAATTATATTATTACGATATATTGGGGAAAAATATTGCATGATTGCAAAAAACAACAAATGGGACAGTCAGGATGTTTAACAAGAAAAATTCGATTGGTATAACGCTGATAGAGATGATCTTAAGTTTAGTATTAAGTATTTTAATTATCAGCGGAATTTTTGAAATTTATTTAATCGCAAAAAATAATTACATTATCCAAAATACATTAATAAATTTTCAAGAAAATTCAGAAATAATCAATCATATTTTAAAGCAAAATATTCGCGAGGCGGGTTATATTGGGTGTGGAAGATTAACACGAAATTTTCCTTTTAAAAATCATTTATCATTTGAGATTAATCAAAACAATAAAATAATAAATTATCATGATTCAGATGTTAAACCGGGTACTGACGCCATCAGGATTTGGCATGCAAATAATCGCAGTGCGGTGCTAGTTAAGGATATGAAAAATTATTCTGCGATGAATGTTAGTTCAAGTATTCCAATAAAAGCAGACGATAATTTAATTATATCAGATTGCAAATCCGCAGAAGCATTTCAAGTCAAACAGGTTTCTCGTTTAATGAATGGCACGCAAAAAATTACATCAAAAATTCTTCTTGATAAATTATATAAAAAAAATTCAGAGATTAATAAGTTAGAAATAGTGTCTTATTATATCGGAAATAAAAATTCATTTTTTTCAAAAAATATTGACGGATATCAATCAGAAATCGCGGAGGGTATTGATGATATGAAAATATTTTTTACAAAATATCCTGGAAATGAGATTTCAGGGGTTTCTTTTGAATTTGAATTTTTTGGTCTTTCTTATTTTAAGCTGAGAAAACATGAGTATTTGTATGTTGCATTATCATGATCAGAGAGGATTTGTGATTTTAGTCGTGTTGATATTTATGCAAATTCTGATTTTGTTAAATTGGTATGCGATGGAAAATATTTTTTTGATGAAAAAGTTTGTAAAAAATTCCATTCAACATGATGAGTTGTATGATCAGGGAAAATATATTTTATCTGAGTTAGAGTCAGATATTGTGCTTAATCTGCCTGGTTGTATGGTTCCTTTTACAGAGTCAGGCGAACTGACTGAAAGATCATTGGAAGAGTGGGAATTTTCAAATGCCTGTTCGGGTAATTATCAAGGAAGTAAATATTTTTATGTAGTCGAATCCATGGGGGTAGATTATTGCGCGCTAGTTGAAAATGTTAAAGCTGCGGAGTATTTTCGGATTACTTTATTTCTGCTGTCGAGACAAGATAATAAAGTTTTTTTGCAGAGTACGATAATAAGACCGAATGAGAATGTTATGACGCAACCGTGTAAAGGTGTGTCGCATTTTGTGGAGGCGGGCAGGCAATCAATGCGAGAGTTGAATTTTTAAAATATCCTTGAATTATGGTAATACTTTTGGTATTATTATAAGTATGACTAAAGGTGAGATCTTATGAATACACAAAAACTATCGATTTCTTTGCCGCAGCAACAATATGATTTTATAAAACATTATCAAGCGGAGCATCACTATAAGACCCGTTCAGAAGTGATAAAAGATGCATTGTATCTTTTACAACAAGCTCAATTGGAAGCTTGCTACCACGATGCTAATCAGGAAATAGACAATACTTTTGAAATAACCGCCTCAGATGGATTAGAAGAAAATGAAACGTGGTGAGATTTATTTTGCTAATTTAGACCCAACAGTGGGTTCAGAAATTAGAAAAAAACGTCCAGTACTTATTGTTAGCAATAATGCTAATAATAAGGCCTCATCCACAGTAACTATAGTTCCCATAACATCAAATATAAATAAGGTATATCCATTTGAGGTGCAGCTTGAAACAAAAGATTGTGGGTTATCAAAATCTTCCAAAGCTCAGTGTCATCAAATAAGAACCATCTCTAAAATTAGAATAGTGGGAAAAGGCGTGGGACTTGCTAGTAAAGAAATTATGTTGAAAATAAATGCTGCTTTAAAGCTTCATTTAGATTTTTAGAGCACAAAACTTTGAGTTATTTTTTTTCCAAAACCATCATTGTCAACCGATTCACTGAAATCAACTGTTTTTGTTCATTTGTAATTTCAATGCTCCACACCTGTGTCGACTTTCCCAAATGATAAGGTTTTGCCACGCCATAAACAAAACCATTTCGTATCGAGCGAATATGATTGGTATTAATTTCTAATCCTACACAATA
The DNA here is from genome assembly GCA_035478255.1 of Gammaproteobacteria bacterium. Lineage (GTDB taxonomy): Bacteria > Pseudomonadota > Gammaproteobacteria > DSM-16500 > DSM-16500 > DATIJJ01. Next base: position 9,237 of record DATIJV010000037.1, on the reverse strand, counting down.
AAACTTGTTTAAATCTACACAACAATTTGCTGCTGTGCTTCCTACAGTTTCTGCCAAGACACATGACGCACCGCCATGCATGATTCCCATCGGTTGAAGAGTGCGTTTATCTACCGGCATACGTGCAGTTAAATAATCATCTCCAATTTCAAGAAACTCAATTCCCACATGCTCGACCAAAGTATCTTTGCTGCGGCTTGCCAACGCAGGAAGTGTCATATCAATTTTCCAAATTTTCATATTATTTTTTCCTTGTTATATACCAAAATCCCATTCATGCCATGCAGGTATTGCTGGAAAATAAAGTCCAAGCCGAATCGGGCGAGAATCTATTTCTTTAATTGCCTGATAATAATACCACATTTGTTTCTGATATTTTTCTTTTTCCTGCCGTAAAAAACTTTCCAAATCATCTGAGGAAGTATTTGTTGCAGTTTTATAATCAATAATCCAGCGGATATTATTTTCATCGATAAAAGTTCTATCAATAATAAATTGTTGTGGGATAAAATCAACAAGGGCCGTTAATTTAAATTCAGATTGCGCTTCACGGTGCGATGATAAAATCCATTGTCCTCGCGGGTCATTTAAAGTATTTTCAATCAACTGATTTATATTTATTATTAATTTATTAATGTCTCGATTGAGAGCGCCTAATTTCAAAAGATGCTGTTTTAAATAAAGCGACTTATTAATTTTAGATTGTAATTTCCACCAATCAGGTCCCAGCAGACTGATTTGTTGTAAAACTTGATGAGTTAATGTCCCAATATGTTTCAATGTATTGTCGGGTAATATAAATCCCATTTTTTTTTGATGATAACTGATCGTTTCAGACAATCGATTTTCTTGTATGGGGTTATCCCATGCAAGCGATAATCGTCTTAAATCAAGCGGTTTATATAAAGAAAATTCAGATGGATCTCCCTTTAAATTTTTTTCAATGATTGTAAATTTGTCTTGAATAGAGGGTATAAGTTTATCCAGCAAGCTGCTCGAATGAATTTTACTTCCTTCTTTCAGATTAAAAAATAAATCTAAATTCTTTTTTGCGCGCGTAACTGCAACATATAACAATCGACTTTTTTCATATTCATTTTTAATAGCATGTTCACGTTTTATGTATTCATAAATCGAATCAGTGTCGTGTCCAATAGCATGCACAGGCGCTAAAATGAGTGAATTACTTTCATCGGCTCGGGTCCGTTCCATCCAAAGTAAAAGTTGTTTGTCATCATTCGATGCTTTGCGCTCAAGATGAGGCAAAATAACAGTATCAAATTCCAAGCCTTTGGCATTATGAATTGTCATAATTTGTAATTTATCATCTGCCTGATTATTGGGAGCGGCATACAGTTGATTAACGTAATCTTCTAATAAGTCCAGATTTAAATTTCCGTTTTGGTCTAATTTGCTTAATAATTTAAAATAAGTCGAAGCATCTTCTAAGTCTTCCGCTTGTTCAATACAGGCAGGCCCGCCTAAAAGTAACCATGTACTTTCAATCCATGCTCGTAGATTGAAACGTTGGCGCTCAAAAATTTTTATTTTGAGCACAGAAAGAAAACGTTCTAATCTTATCTGGCCTTCTGGACTTAATTTTTGAATGATTTCTGCAGAGTGCAATCTTTCCCATAACCCAATTTTAGGATCATCGCCTGTTAAATTTAATAAATCACTGAGTGAAAGACCACACCATGGTGCACGTAAAATTGTAAGCCAAGCAATACGATCGGCAGGGTGCAGCAATGCGCGGGTCAACCCTATTAAATCTTGAATAAATGGCCGTTCAGTTAAAGGATCAATATTGATTGCACGAAAAGAAATTCCAGCTTTTTTCAAAGTGGGAATGATGAATTCCAGATGCGAACGTGAACGAACTAAAATCGCAATTGTTTCTTCTGGATTGAGAGCTTTTCTTTTTTGAATGAGCGATACAATTTCTTGTGCCTGGATAGGCGGGGTTGCATCAATCAATCCATTTAATGAAACAGTTGAAGAATACGTTATTTTTTCCTGATTAGAAAAACTTGGGCTATAAGATACTGCACCTGTTGCAATATCATCAACCAGCGGAAAAACATGAGGAAAATGCTCATTTACCCAATTCACAATACTGGGAGTCGATCGAAAATTTACAGAAAGTGTTAAAGGTATTAATTTGATATTTCCAATACCATATTTTTTAGCACGAATAAATATTCCGACTTCAGCTTCGCGAAAACGATAAATTGACTGCATCGGGTCACCAACCAAAAATAAGGTGCGTCCGTCGTGTGGTTCCCAGCCAGCAGTTATTTTTTTGAGTAAATTATATTGGCTGTAAGATGTATCCTGAAATTCATCAACTAAAATATGTTTTATTTGATAATCTAATATTAAAGTTAAATCAGTGGGTGCTTCTTCTGTGCCTAGTGCAGTCAATGCAGCCAGAGAATTTTCAATATAATCTATTTTTCCGGTTTCCTGGAATATAAGTTTTAATTGCGCCGCCAGCACACGCAGTACGGAGTGTAGTGCTTCTAATGTTTCCCATTGTTTTTCCTGATAAATAATATGCGGAGCGTGATTTAATTCTGTAAAAATGTTTTTTAATATAGGAAATTCCTGTAATTTTTCTATTAACTCTGCTGCGCAAAGTTTCATGTTGGAGGCATGATTTTTTTCCTCATTTGATTTGAAAAATGAGGCAGGAGGGAACCCAATATCTTTTTCAAATTTTTTACGCCACTCATTATTTTTTGTAAATAGTATTTGACGAATAGCAAGCCAAGATTGGAGATCTTCTATTGATTTTCTGGGGAAACTGTTTAATCTTAATGTTTCTTTCTCCTTGTCTTCTGAAAAAGATACGCTATAACGAACCAACCGCACCATTTCCTCTTGATATTTTTCTGGGAAATTATCCAACAATTTTTCTAAAATATCTGTTACGATGAAAACAAGTTGTTCCTCAAGTTTTTTTCTTAAAAATTCCTCATCAATATTGAGCGTAATATGCCGCAGCCATTGATCACGCTTTTCCAATAAATTAATAAGCAACTCTTCTACTTTATTTAAGTCATTATCCATGTGTAACAAAATCGTAGCAATTGCATTTGACCAATGCTGATTTTCTTCTAAATGAGTCAAAAATTCTTGCACAGCTTTTCGATATAATAGATACGGTTCATTCGTGATATCTGGTGTCGCACCAAAATGAGAAAGAATAGGCAATTGGCGCGTCAGACTTGCATTAAATGAATCAATCGTTTGTAAACGTAACCGATTTGGATTAACTAATAAATTCCAATTAAAGTTTTTATCTTGTTGTAAAACTTTTTTTGCCAAATTCCAGGTTTTTTTTGCATGGGGTGTTTCAGGTTCAGGATTTTTTAAAGCATTCTGTAATGCATTAATAATTCGAGTGCGCATTTCAGCGGCGGATTTTTTAGTGAACGTAATGGCTAAAATTTCTTCGGGTTGTTTAACTGAGCTTAATAACGATAAAAATCTCTGAATTAATAATTCAGTTTTACCTGACCCCGCTGGTGCTTGAACAATGAATGATTGCGTACAATCCAGCGCTTTAATGCGTTGCTGTTCATCTTGTGTTTTTAGCATCTTTCATGCACCCGGCAAAAAGTATGAAGATTGCAATTTTTGCAAACCTGATTAATATCTTTTGGATCAACATTGGCGATACCTTTTTGAAAATCCTGACTTAAATTTTCTAGTAATTTTTTCCAATCCTCTAATTGTTGTTCCCATAATGTAGCTGAGGCATAATGCGTTTCTGGCAATGTTTTAATAGATTTAATATTAATATTTTTTTTACTCACTCCTAAAAGTGTCATATCATCTGGATGAATTTGTCCAAATGCAATACCAGATATATTTTCTCCGCTCAAAAGACAGTAAAGCGGAAGCTGCGGTTCTTCTGGTCTATCACTAAACCATTTTTTAATTTCATTATGTTTACCTGTTTTATAATCAATGATGAGTTGACTGCCATCGGCTAATTCATCAATTCGATCCACGCGAATGGTAATAGGAATATCACCAAAAGTCATATTCATTTCATGTTCCTGGAGTACAACTTTAAATTCAGGACGATTGCTTTCTAATTTAAGCCAATCCAGTAATAATTTTTCTAGTCGTTGCAATTCTAATGCTAAATAACGTGTATTAGATTGCTCAGAAAATTTAATAATTTGCTGAATCGCTTCCTTTGCTGAAGTGTGGACGATTTCTTTTAATTGTTGTTCAGGCATTGTAATTAATGTTGTGGAATTTTTAATTGATTTCCATATTAATTCAAGTGCTTTATGTACGATATTTCCGCGATCAATCGCACGTAGACCTAAAGTGGGGGTATCAATAAATCGTGCATGTAAACGTAATTCCGAAAACGCTTTGAACGGACAGGCAGCTTGTTGTTTGAAAATATGCGTGCCACCATGAATATTTTCATTGGCTTGAATAGCTGGCGCCAGCTCATCATTAAATATTTCAATCTGTCGTGTGGCAAATATCTTTTGTGCAGGTGAAGAAAAGTCACTGAGATATAATTCGTTTAATGAAATTTTTTCAATATCATTTAAGAATGAACTGGGTCTTAAATCTATATCTTCATTTTTTTCAGAATAACTAAAAATAATATGTTTGGCACTACATTTTAATTGTTTCACTAATTGTTCACAGTAAATTAATTCACGTTCAGTTGTTGCATGCGGCATGTTAAATTTTTTCTGCAAACGTTGTGGAATGAGCGGGTGAGGTTTGGGTGCAGCAGGCCAGTCTGAATCATCAAATCCCATCATCCATAAATGCTCGAACGGGAGCTCTGCCGCTTCCAATACACCTAAAATTTGTATCGGTGCTTCAGGCGATTGCGGCTGGAAAATCGTTTTTTCAGAAAGCTCAACCAGCCAATTTAATGCATTGCTAAAAGTTTGAGGTTTTAAAATCGTGTCAAAAGTGCTGAATTCTAAAAGTAAATCCAGCCAACGCTGAGTCACCTGATATTCCTGGCTATTTAAACTTCTTTCGCCTGGCCAACCTAAAATTTTTAATAATTCAAGAAAATTTTTGATCCATGCACTGATAGATTGTTTCGGTTTAAGTTGTGAAAGATACGTAAAATAACGTTTTAATCGTTTTGTGAGAGCAGGGCAGGAAGATGTTTCAGAAAAAAAATTTTCCATCGAAATGGAAGTCATGTTTGCTTGTTTCAAGCGGTTTTCAAAGTATGCACGTTTTAGTTTTTCCTGTTCTGCTTCACCTAAAAAAGGAGATTTAAGCAAATCGCTTATTGTTTCCAGTTGAATCGATTGGGTTTTCAGTTTAAGCCAGTCAATGGCTGCTCGTATAACCGGAAAGGAGCTTAAACTTTTCCCTGCAGAAATATTAAACGGTAATAATGTATGATCCAGAGTAAACGTATTATTTTCCGCAAAAACTTCGGAAAAAATTTGCAAAACAGAATCGCGCAATGTTTCTAATTGAGGAACAACACAGCCGATAAGGTAAGGTTTTTTTGTCTGTGATGCTTCAAGCGTTGATTTGGCCCAGCGTGCCATTGTGCGAATTTCAGTTTCTTCATCAGACAATCCAATTTTTTTTACAGATTCTGCTGGTTCATCTCTGTGATAATGAATAATTTTAGTGCCTGATTCTTCAAAAAATTTTATTAAATTGAAATGTTGCGGTGAAATTTCAGTGAATCCTGCTAAAATAATTTGCTCAGGCAATGTTATTTTTTTAGCAGATAAAGCTTCTTTAAGAAGAGGGACTAAATTCGTATTGTCCATCCAATTATTTTTTTTACATAATTTTTGAAATTGTTTTACCCATTGCTGCAAAATCTGCCCGTCTTCAGTTGACGAAAGCAATGAGTCATTAAAATTTATTTCCCATAATTTCAGTAATTCATAGGCCGACTCTGCAAGCCGGGCGGTTTCATTTATTTGCAGGAGCAAGTCACTCGCAGGCGATTGGCGTAAAATGATTTCCCACAAAATGGATTTTTGGTTTGCGCTGAGTAATAACGGCAATGATGATATTTCTTTTGCTGAAAATTCATTCCACAAACGCTGCAGCCAGCTTGGCAGCGGTAAGATATCGAAACTGCGCCAGCATGTTTTTTTTTGCTCGATTTGAAATTGATTTAATTGATTTAACAAAATTGCTGCCAGGCGGCGGTTGGGAGTGAGTATGGTCGTATGGGATGTGGTAATGAAGTTAAATATTTTCATTTGTGCAAGTAAACTCTACATCAAATTGCAAACCCTTACCGTTTTCCGGTGTGCTTAATTTGATTTTTGCGTGATGTAATTCGGCAATCTGGCTGACAATCGCCAAACCTAATCCACTGCCTTGCGCCTGTGTGCCTAATATTCGATAAAAACGTTCAAATACGCGGTCGCGCAATTCTGCTGGAATGCCCAAGCCTGAATCAATTACGCGAAAAATAACGCGGTGATGATCGTCATTCAGTAATTGAATTTTTACTTGTCCTCCTTCGGGTGTGTAACGTATCGCATTATCAACAATATTTCGAATCAATATTCCTAACGCAACATCATTTCCTTCTACAAAAATTTCTGCAGGAGGAGAGACTAATTCAATTTCAATATTTTTTTCAAGCGCGATTGGTACGAGATAAGCGGTAATTTCGGTGACGAGTTTGTGGAGATCGAGCGGCCGAATATCATTTAATTCTTCTTCCTGGCTTAAGCGGCTTAAAATAAGTAACTGTGCAACGACGTGAGAGCTTCGGTCAACGCTTTGCACGACTTTTTGTAATGCGCTGATACGGCTTTTTTCATTGTTTGCCTTGAGTGCGACTTGTGCCTGGGTTTTTAATGCGGCAAGCGGTGTACGCAATTCATGTGCCGCGTCGCCAGCAAAGCGTTTATTTCGATCGAAGGCTAGTCTTAAACGTAAAAATAATTGATTTAATTCTTCCACCAGCGGCTTGATTTCAACAGGAATATTTTCAGCTTCAACAGGTTCAAGATAAGTTGATGCGCGATTGGAGATTTCACTTGTGACTCGTGTGATGGAACGTAATGCCAGTCCTACGATGACCCAAATTAATATCCCAAAAATAGGATAAGTGATTAGGAGAATATATCCATTGTTACGCGTGATATCGTCTGCAAGTTGATTGCGAATATCGTATAATTCAGCCACAATAATTTTATTTTTAGTCAGTGGATCAATTGTTGAGTAAACACGCCAGTCGTCATCTTTAATTTGAATGTCGCTAAAACCAAGCGGTGCGTTTAGCAAGGTTTTTTGTGGGCCTGTTGTCGAATAAAGTAATAATTTTTTTTCTTTGGTCCAAACTTGAAAGAGAAATTTTTTAGTGTTGTTGTTCACTGAATTATTTAAATAAGTAATAATTTTTTGTTGAGTGTCAGGATGTTTTGCTGCGTTATGTGAAATCACTTCGATGAAGGAAAATAATTTTATTAATTGATCGTCAAGATAAGGCTGGATAACGCGTTTGTCCAGTACGTAATTTCCGATTGCTGTAATAGATGAGGCAATCGTCATGCTGATTAAAAGACTGATTAAAAGAAAGTGGCGTATAGACCGGATCATTTTGCATCTTTTTCTTTGTCAATCATATAGCCAATACCACGAATGGTATGAATAAATTGCTGACCGAATTTTTTTCGTAAATTATGAATATGTACTTCGAGTGCATTACTGTCTACATCTTCGCCCCAGCCGTAAAGTGATTGCGTCAAATGTTCTCTCGATAAAACACGACCGGCGTTTTCAAGCAGTTTATGTAATAAAGCAAATTCGCGGCGTGATACGCTCACGGGTTCACCGTTCAGTGAAACAGTATGTGCAGCAGGATCAAGGGTAATATTTTCATGCACCAATAACGGTTCAGCGCGAGATGAGAAGCGGCGCTGTAATGCGCGTAATCTTGCGCAGAGTTCATCAAGATCAAAGGGTTTGGTGAGGTAATCATCTGCACCGCTATCAAGACCTTTTACGCGGTCATCAATGGATTCTCTGGCTGTTAAAATGAGTACCGGCATGGTTTGGCCGCGGCCACGCAGATTTTGTAAAACAGTAATGCCTGGCATTTTAGGAAGTCCGAGATCAAGAACAACGATATCGAAATTTTCGGTTTTGAGTGCTTGATCAGCGGACAAACCATCTTTCAACCAATCGACGGTATAGCCATATTGAATCAAGCCTGTTCTGAGTCCATCACCTAAGAGTTCATCGTCTTCTACTAACAATATACGCATTGTCGATACCTCGAATTTTATCGATTAACTTTATCTTTTTTACGAAATTATAGCAAATTTTCATTTATGAATTTTAGGTTTTTTAGCGCTCAGATTGCGAGAGGTATATTTTTACGCAATAGATGCAAGGGTTGAAAAAATTGAATAATTTTAGGGTTATGGATGAAGGAAATATTGTAAGGATGTTCCGCATATAAGCGCGGAATTTCGCGATGGCTGATGAGTTTTTCAATTGTGTTGGCGATATTGCCCAACAGAATTAATTGAGTTTGGGGGTAAGTTTCAAAGATAAAATTCAATATATGTTTGATGAAAGCATGCCAGGCGCGAGCGTCTTTTTGGACTTGGTTGGGACGTAATATCGGGGCGGCATTGAGCAACAAAAAACCGTGTGATAAAAAATTTTGGAAAAGTTCTTCGTTGGTTTTTATTAAATTTTCTTTGGATAATTTTGCAATGGCGTCTTGGCTGGTGTCTTCGGGATTCAGCTTTCCTTCCGCGATTAGGAGCATTTTTATGATATTACGCAAAGAAGTCGCACGATTGACGGATTTGCTTAAGCCAGTGTCTGACCATAAATTTGTGACAGCCTTGTCCCAAAAGGCATAACCATTGGCTGAAGCTCTGCGCGGGTAAGGGGATTCGCCGAATAATATGTATTGTGTTTGATTTAATGGGATTGAGAAAGCGTTAAAAATATTTTCGTGTCCGGGCAGCCACTCTGTTGTGCAATAGAGGTTTTCCAGATAGTCAGGATCCATTTTTTCCAGCGCGTCGTTCAGACAGCGGTGCCAGGAAGAATGAGCGACGTTGATATTAAATTGTTGGTATGTGATCATATACCTCTCGTAGATGAGTTTTAGGTTTTTTAGCATCTCATATTGCATCGACCTTTAAACGTTCTTCAATCGAAAAATCTCGCTGTAGAAAGAGCTACAGCTGCGATTTTTCTCAATCAGAACGTTAAAATCTCTCGCAA
>DATIJV010000036.1:0-2489 GCA_035478255.1 Gammaproteobacteria bacterium | reverse complement strand
GCCACCTGCTGCATTACTTCCGACTCCAAAACAATCGTCACCTCTTTTGCCTTCGCCGAGAGTGACGTCGCCTGTTGCATCTGCATTACGACCGATACCAGGACAGCAGCCATCTGCTCTTCTGCCAACGCCGCCAGCTGTTAGTGCGGAGGATTATCGCAAGCATCGTCTGCCTGCGGCAATTGTGGTTATGCCGGTTCAGCGACGAAGATGAGAAGTTAGAAATTGCCTGCTTGTTGTTAGACGGGCAGGCGATGGATTTTTTTTAACAGCATCTATTTTTTGATTGGAGAAATTGATCTATTGTAAAATGAATTTTTGTCTGGTAAATAAAATAAGTATTCATTTCAAATCATTTTATTAAGGCGCTCACATGTTTCAGGGAATTGATCTATCCAGCGATACAGCAACAAAGCCTACCGATGCAATGAAAGCAGCGATGATGAACGCGCTGCTCGGAGACGAACAAAAAGATGAAGATCCGACTACGTTAGAATTGCAGAAAATGACTGGCGATATGCTCGGATTTGATCATGCCCTTTTTTTGCCATCTGCAACCATGGCGAACCAGATTGCCATTAGTGCTTTGTGTAATCCTGGCGAAGTCGTTTTGGCAGCCGAAAACGCGCACATATTTTTATCTGAATCGGGCGGACCGGCTGTTCATGCAGGCGTTGTTTGTCGGGCGGTTCCAGCGCTGACAGGCACGTTTACTGCGGATCAAATTAAAAAACAGGATCATTGGCAGAAAAATTATCGTCATCCGGCAGTAACATTAATCAGTATAGAAAATACCGTAAATTTTAGCGGCGGAATTTCCTGGAAAAAAGAAGAGCTGGATTCTGTTGTAAATTATGCGAAAAAAAGGGATATTCATTTGCATCTGGATGGATCACGTCTTTTTAATGCAAGCATTCGAACCGGATTAAGCTCAAAAGAGATTTGTAAGGGTTTTGATACGGTTACGCTTTGTTTATCCAAAGGATTAGGGTGTCCCATGGGCGCTTTAATTGCGTTTAACAAAAAGCATTATTTAAAAATCCGTCATTTAAAATTTTTAATGGGCGGCGCAATGAGGCAGACAGGGATGATTGCAGCTGCAGGTATTTATGCGTTAAAAAATAATATTGATCGCTTGAATGAAGACCACAAAAATGCGCAATTATTTTCAAATGAATTGACAAAATTCGATTCGCATATCAGGGTTGTTACTCATTCGCCTGAAACGAACATGGTTTTATTTGACTGGATTTTTGACACTGTGTCTTCTGAAGAATTTGTGAGTCGTTGTCTGAAAAACAATCTTCGGTTTTCGAGAATGTCAGAAAATCGGTTTAGAGCTGTGACGCATCTTGATGTGATAAAGGAGGACATTATTGCGGCTGCTAATATTATTGCAGATATTTGTTGTTAGTCAAGCGTGCTCTGGTTGGCTCGATTGACTGGCCAGAAAAGGGTTAATGCCGCTGCTTGTTTCATATACGTCAACTTTAAATTTATATCTTATGTAATTCACAACAAGAGTGCCTGGATAAGCCAGTAGAATAGAGTAAATAACTTTAATGGCGTAGGTGATTGCAATGATTTGTAGCATGGTTGAAAGTGGCAAGTCACCAAGTCCAATCATTAAAATTGCTATTGCAGAATAGCAGCCTTCGGCGATGGTAGAGGAGCCGATACTTCTTAACCAAAAAAAACGCCCTCTTAATAAAATTTTCCATCGAGTGATAAAAAAAATATTGATCATCCCGGAAATCATGAATGCAAAAAAACCGCTCAAATCGATTCGAAGAACCGGCCCAAGGACTTTAGAAAACGAATGCTGCTCATGCCAGTTTGATGGTGATGGCGTTTGTAACATGATCTGAATAATAAGTGCAAATATTGTTTGTGAAATAAAACTGAACCATATTATTTTTTTTGCGACTGAATATCCGAAAATTTCTGCAATAATATCGCTTAGTATAAACAACAAAGGCGAAACGAACGCGCCACCAAACACAAAATATTTTCCAATAGCTATCCATTTTCCTGTAAGAACAGCATTGCTGATCATAATTCCAAGATATAACATTGCGAAGAATATCAGGCAGATGGATTGACTGGCGTCCAAAATAAATTTTTTTCCATAAAAATATACGTTATCTTCATTTGGCATGATCAGGTACCTGGAATTGCTGTTCATGTCCTGCGGCGTAGCTAATGCTCCGCACATCCTCAACGCTCAAATTATTAATCAACTCTCTGTCCAACACAATCTGCCCGGCCGTCATCAATATCACCTCATCACCATCACATTTCTTCAATTTGAATAACAGGGTATTAAGATCACCAGAAAATTCCTGCGCTATAATTTTATATTTTGGTTTTTTAATCTCTTCACATGCAAAATAGGTGATCGCCCGGATATCTTTTTTGGAAAATCCTTCCAGCATGTGATCATTTGTCACAATTTCTTCTGGCGTGCATTCAATGATAGTGGATTTCCC
>DATIJV010000035.1:0-2729 GCA_035478255.1 Gammaproteobacteria bacterium | reverse complement strand
ATGCTCTGCCACCGAATACTTAATAAATTACACGGTTTAATATTATAACTATCGAAGGAGATATAAAAATGTTTTCACGTTTACATCGTAAATTTTCTACCTTTCTTGGCCCATTGGACAAATTAAAGAAATTGTGTCAGGGCGATTATGCCAACTCCGAGTTTCAAGATCTTATTAAAAAAAATGCTATTGCCGCAATAAATGACAAAGTTGGCTATCACACTATTATCAGAACACTAGGCAGCATGAAAAATTATGAACAAGCTATTGATCAAATAGCTGCGGGTGTTCCTTCCAACCCCTCGCCAGCCTTGCTGCAATTTGTAAATGCTCATAGTACTTCAAAAAATTTCGACCCAAATCATCAATATAACAGAAAGCCCTAACAAAAATTGTTATTAAAAACCTCAATTGCGATCTATGCAGTTGAGGTTTTTATTTGACGATAATCGCCCCATGCGCTAGTCTTGCAAAAGGAAACGATATGCACCCTGATGAAATAAAAAATCTCATTGAAAACAGTCTGGCACCCTGCACAGCAATAGTGGAAGGCGACGATGGCGTGCATTTTACTGCAACAGTCATTTCATCGGATTTTTTTGGCAAAAACCGTGTGCAAAAACAACAAATGGTTTATGCGACTTTAGGCAATCGAATTCATGATGGTACAATCCACGCACTCTCAATTAAAACGTTTACTCCCGATGAATGGCAACAATTAAATGGGTCTTGAAACATGGATAAATTAATTATTCGCGGCAATATTCCTTTAAACGGTGAAATTCGTATTTCCGGTGCGAAAAACGCCGCCCTGCCGATTTTGACAGCGGCTTTACTAACAGCTGCGCCCGTGCGAATTTGCAATATTCCACATTTGCACGATGTCACGACGACCATGAGTTTATTGGGGCAAATGGGTGTGCATTTGACCCTGGATGAACACTCCAATGTGGAAGTTGATGCCAGCGGCGTAAACTCTTATCACGCCCCGTATGAACTCGTTCGTACCATGCGGGCATCCATTTTAGTGCTAGGTCCTTTATTAAGCCGTTTTGGTGAAGCAAATGTTTCTTTGCCCGGCGGTTGCGCAATCGGTACACGTCCAGTTGATCAGCATTTAAAAGGTATGCAAGCAATGGGCGCAGACATTCGCGTTGAAAATGGTTATATCAAAGCGAAAAGCAAAAAACGTCTGCAAGGCGCAACGATCAACATGGATTTGGTAACCGTGACGGGAACTGAAAATCTCATGATGGCCGCGGTATTGGCAGAAGGTCAAACCATTATTATGAATGCTGCACGTGAACCGGAAGTTGAAGACCTGGCGATTTTTTTAAATACGCTGGGCGCTAAAATCAGCGGCGCGGGAACTTCAACCATCGTGATTGATGGAGTCAATGAATTATCAGGCGGCAGTTATCAAGTCATGCCAGATCGTATTGAAACTGGAACATATTTAGCTGCAGCAGCGATTACACGCGGTAAAATTAAATTAAAAAATACGCGTCCCGATTTACTGGAATCTATTCTCACCAAATTATCAGAAGCCGGTGCTTATATCGAAACCGGTATCGACTGGATCAGTCTCGACATGAAAGGCAATCGTCCGCGCGCAGTGAATGTCAGTACCGCGCCCTATCCTGCATTTCCAACTGATATGCAAGCGCAATTCATGGCAATGAATACGATCGCGGAAGGAACTGGGATTATTACAGAAACAGTTTTTGAAAATCGTTTTATGCATGTGCAGGAATTATTGCGGATGGGTGCGCAAATTGCACTGAAAGGTAATTCTGCGATTTGTACGGGTGTTGGGAGTTTGCAAGGTGCACCGACGATGGCAACGGATTTGCGCGCTTCAGCGAGTTTGGTTTTGGCAGGATTAGCAGCAGTCGGTGAGACAAGTATTGATCGAATTTATCATATTGATCGTGGATATGAGTGTATTGAAGAAAAATTATCGCAATTGGGAGCGAGGATTCAGCGGGTCCCTAATTGATAATTAAGGAGAAAATAAAATGTTTTTTCGTAATGCTCTTCTCAGTTTCACAGCAAATAGCGCAGGCCAGCAATTGACAAAACTTTATAACCAGATGCAAAAAAACTCTGCGCTGCAAAAATTAACTAATTATTCTCTTAATCTGACAGATTACAGCAAGATGAGTAGTCTGGAAAAACAATGGCTCCAAAAACATATTGAGCATGCATTTGATGCAGGTATTTCAGATAAAACGATTGAAGTCATAATACGTCATATAGAAAATTATCAGGAAGCAATGGATAGTGCGCTGGAAAAAAGACGCGCGGCGGATGCAAAAAAAGATTTAATAAAATATTGCAGTCGTATCTCAGATTACTTTGTATTAAATGAAGGTCAGAAAAATTTTCTTGAAAAACAAGTGATAAAAACTATTAATGCGGGTGTAAATGATTCAGAAATTATAGAAGCAGTGCGAGGCATAAAAAATTACCCGCAACTTCTCGATAAAGTAGCAGAGACAGCGCAACCGCTTAATCCTTTACAAAAGTTTGCACAGAATGTTAGGGCAAATAAGCAGAAACTTTCATCTTCGTCAGAAAATGAGCAAGCAAAAATTGCTGTTTTGGTTGAAACTCGACGGGCACGGTTGTAATTTTTTTTTAAAATCATTGGGTTCGAAGCATTAAAATAAATATTCGGTGACAGTCGCACTGTTCTTTATTTTGACCTCCTTCCCCTATCCCCTTCC
>DATIJV010000034.1:0-4210 GCA_035478255.1 Gammaproteobacteria bacterium | reverse complement strand
GGAAGGGGGACGCTTCGATACAAATGCGCTTAATTAGAACGTCCCCCTTCCTCTAAACGCGCTTTTCGTTTGGAGGAAGAGGGACGCTTCGATACAGATGCGCTGAATTAGAACGTCCCCCTTCCTCTAAACGCGCTTTTCGTTTGGAGGAAGGGGATAGGGGAAGGAGGTCAAAATAAAGAACCGCAGACTGTCACCGAATGTTTACGAAAACGCAATCCACGCATACCTAAGCGGCGTCAACCCAATCCAGTTTTCCAACACACAAAAATCACTTTTTTGTATTTCATGCAAAATAGCTCGTGCAATTTCACAGCGAACCATTAAATGCGACAACTTTCTTCGTTGTGTGCGAGACAATGTCTTCGTCACTGCATACGCCCGCTCTATTTTTTCCACTTGATACTGTAATAATTTTTTTATTTCCGGCGTCGTAACAAATTCCCGCAGCATATTTTGCGTCACACCAAATTTCTGCAATTCATCCGCCGAAAAATAAATAATATCGCGTCGAAGATACTTTCGTAACTGCTGAATATAATTCACCATCTCAATCACTAACATACATTGATAAATTATTTCCGAATTAACAATTTCTTCACTCTGCAGAATTTCATTAATTAATAATTCACGCTCACCCGCTGTCCGCATCCAATGCACAACAATATCTTCAAAACTGACAAATAATTTTGGAACTGTATTTTCTCGAAATCCTTCCACAATATTTAATAATCGCTGCTGCACGCGAGGCAAAAATTCTCCCGTTTCCTGCAAGACAATCATCACGGGATGGTCCAATCGCTCTAAGCCCAATTGGGCAATTTCACTTCGCCACCACTTAAGTTTCGTCAATCCTAATTCATAATCCTGACATTCAAAAATAATTTCCTCAATTTCTCTATAAAACGCATGCACTGCGACAATCTGATCACGTTCAACTGGTGTTAATTTTCGTAAACTGTAATACAAAGGAAAAGTCGGCTGCGCAACTTTTTCGTAACAATATTTTTTAGCATGCAGCATCAACATTTTTCTTTCAACTCAAATAATAAACTCAATGCTTCACGCGGCGACAAAACATCCAGATCCAGATTTTTTAATTGCGTCACAACAGGATGGTCTTCTGTTTTTTCAACAACTGAAAATAAATTCATTTGATGTGAGGAAACGTTCGCTGCACGCGCTTCTTTTTCCAATTCACGTAATTTTTGTTTCGCCAATTGAATCACATTGCGCGGCACACCTGCGAGCTGCGCGACTTGAATACCATAACTTTGATTCGCAGGGCCCTCATTGACTGTATGCAGAAAAATGATATGATCGCCTTGCTCAGTTGCATCAAAATGCACGTTTTTTACGGTAGAAATTTCATTCGCCAAAGAAGTCAATTCAAAATAATGTGTCGCAAATAAAGTCAGCGCATGAATATTTCGCGCGAGATGCTCCGCACACGCAAACGCCAGCGACAAACCATCAAAAGTGCTGGTGCCGCGGCCAATTTCATCCATTAAAACCAGACTATGACGCGTTGCGTTATGCAAAATATTTGCGGTTTCTGTCATTTCCACCATGAAAGTAGAACGTCCGCTCGCCAAATCATCTGCAGCTCCAATCCGCGTAAAAATTCGATCCATCGGTCCCAAACGCGCGGTTTTCGCTGGAACAAAACTTCCAATGTGTCCGAGCAAAACAATTAAAGCAATTTGCCGCATGTATGTGGACTTACCGCCCATATTCGGTCCTGTAATCACTAACATACGATTTTTTTCAGTCAGGCGCACATCATTCGGCACAAAAGGTTTCGACAAAACATTTTCCACAACCAAGTGACGTCCTGCATGAATCTCAATAAGAGAACTATCTGTAAATTCAGGACAAGATAATTCCAAGGTATCCGCACGCTCCGCCAAATTATTTAACACATCCAATTCTGCCAACGCTTGTGCTGTTTCTTGCAAGGGATTTAATTCAATTAAAATTTTATTTAACAAATCATCATATAATTCTTTTTCACGCGCGAGCGCTTTTTCGCGGCTGCTTAACGCTTTATCTTCATACGCTTTTAATTCCGGCGTAATAAATCGCTCCGCATTTTTTAAAGTCTGACGGCGAATATAATCGGAAGGAACACGCTCTGCCTGCATGCGGCTTATTTCAATAAAAAAACCATGCACACGGTTATAACCCACTTTCAATGTCGATAAACCCGTGCGATTTTTTTCGCGTTCTTCCAGTTGAATTAAAAATTGTCCCGCATTTTCACTGAGCTTTAGTAATTCATCTAATTCCGAATCATACCCTTCTGCAATCACACCCCCATCGCGCAAAGTAACAGGCGGATTTTCAACTAGCGCTTTTTGTAACAGAGTGAATAACGCCGGAAATTCATTGATATAGCGCGCCAATTGTTTGAGTCTTGGTGCAGTAAAATAACTTAATTCCTGCTGTAGACTGGGAAGAATGCCAAGCGTGTTTCGAAGACCGATCAAATCGCGCGGTCTCGCAGATTTTAAGGCTGCACGTGCAAGAATGCGCTCCAGATCTTCGACGCTATTTAATAAGGAAGTTAATGCAAGATAATGACGATCTTCCAATAAATTGAATAAACTTTCCTGACGCGAGCGCAAAATATCATGCTGGCGTAATGGACGATTTAACCAACGTTTTAATAAACGGCTCCCCATCGCAGTTGCGGTATGGTCCATGACCGAGACAAGTGTATTTTCCTGACCACCCGTCAAATTGATCGTTAATTCAAGATTTTTTCGAGTAGCTGCATCGAGAATAATACTGTCTTCGCGATGCTCCACATGGATCGCGCGGATATGTGGTAAATGCGTGCGCTGCGTTTCTTTCGTATAATGCAATAAACCGCCCGCCGCACAGAGTGCCGCACGCATATCCATGCAACCAAATCCGGCGAGATCCTGTGTTTGCATTTGCGATGTTAATAAACGTAACGCAGTTTCAAATTCAAACTCCCAGGGAGGACGACGGCGTAAACTGTTTGTTGTAACGGCAAGCGTGACATCTTCGCTCATTAATAATTCCGTGGGTTTTAAACGCTCTAACTCGCTTTGCACGGCTTCGCTGCCCTGCACTTCCAGCAGATGAAAACGACCGCTGCTCATATCCAGCGTCGCGATGCCAATACGATCTTGAGACTGATGCAAAGCTGCTAGTAAATTATCACGGTTTTCATCGAGAAATGCTGCATCGCTGACAGTCCCGGGAGTCAAGATACGCACGACTTGACGCTCGACGGGGCCCACGCTTGTTTTGGGGTCGCCGACTTGTTCGCAAATCGCAATGGATAAACCCTGGCGCAATAATTTGGCGATGTAAGATTCTGCAGCGTGAAAAGGAACTCCAGCCATCGGAATAGGGTTGCCGCCCTCCTTTCCGCGTGCAGTTAAAGTAATATCTAACAGACGCGCCGCTTGAATAGCATCATCATAAAATAATTCGTAAAAATCACCCATCCGATAAAACAAAAGCGTTTGCGGATAATCTGATTTGATCCGCAAATACTGCTGCATCATGGGAGTATGCTGCTTTAATGTATCCTGAATTTCTGCCATGCTATATTTTCCTTTTTTTGCGGCATAAGTATATATGAACAAGACACCCATTTACCAACTTGCTTTCGAGTTAGGCCAAAAGCTTAAAAAGCGCGAGTGGAAATTAGTGACAGCGGAATCTTGCACAGGAGGTGGTTTGGCATACGCTGTTACGGAAATTTCCGGGAGTTCTGCATGGTTTGAACGAGGATATGTAACCTATAGCAATAAGGCGAAAGAAGAATTATTGGGTGTGCAAGTCAAGACGCTCAATGAATGGGGTGCAGTGAGTCAGCAAACAGCGCATGAAATGGCAGAGGGTGCTCTGGAAAATAGCAAGGCCCAAATTGGAATCGCTATTACAGGTATTGCAGGACCGGACGGCGGTTCGATAGAAAAGCCTGTGGGAATGGTGTGGTTTGGCTGGGCGGGAATTCATGCAGATACGATTACTGAAGTACAATATTTTTCAGGCGATAGACAAAGCGTGCGAGAACAGGCTATTCGATTTGCGTTGGAAAGATTGATTGAGTTTACGGCGGGGTAAAGAATAGGTAAGTATTCGGTGTAAGCTCCTCGCTGTCATGCCAGCATGCTTTTAGCTGGCATCCAGCGCCTTTTAAAGACACTGGATGCCAGCTAAAAGCATG
>DATIJV010000033.1:0-12287 GCA_035478255.1 Gammaproteobacteria bacterium | reverse complement strand
GATTATTTTTGGAAGTTTTAACGAAGTAATGTTCGGTATCATCATGATGCGCCAAAGCGATTATAACTAATGGATTTTATTTGATTATCTGGCGCGCCCGGAGAGATTCGAACTCCCGACCACCTGGTTCGAAGTCCGAATAGGCGATTTAAAATATTAATATAATCATCATCTTGTGATTCATTAGCCCTATGATAATCACTGTAACCCGTAGTAAATATACGATGAATCGCTCCGGGTATGTGACAAAATCCCTACAACCACTCAACTAGATATCATCAGGAGGGATAACTTGAACCTGCTGATTAAAGTGCATTTCAAATTCTTTAATAACCTGTAATATGTCCTGCCATACCGGAATTTTTCCAAAAAACATATCTTTCATTAATGCATAGTCCCCTTCTAAAGTATCAAGAATAATTTTTGAGGGTAACAGCTTTAAACTGCCTATCCGTGCCGCACTATAATTGGCCCATGAAGAAGAGAAATAAATGCTTTTGTGTTTAGTAACTCGATCCAAAAGAGAGGGTTCTGCCAATGCATCATCTTTGATAGATGAGTTTAAGAGACAGAAAAAATCATAATAGTGCCTTGATATTCTCTGAGGTATTTTTTTGTCGCTGGGTAGGTGTGCATATTGATGAAGTATAGTTGCTTTTTCCCAAAAAGTACGTTTAGCATCAAGAACTTTAACGTATATATCGGGTTCTGAAATTTTTTCCTCGAGCGCAGTTTTAGCATAACTTTTTATTTTGTGCCTGCTGACAGGCCAGTGATCAGATCGTGCGCCTAACTCAATTTTGATGGAAGGACGGATATAACCATTAAAGGTTGTATAGCTGGGATACTTGAATTGCAGTGTCTGACCATCAGGATCTGATTCGTCAACTTCAAGGTGCCATTTTTCAGGCAGTTCTTCATTGGAGATTGTCGTCCGCAACACGGTAATTAAATTATTTTGAATGTAGGCAGAACATGCGGTAGAAAGACGATCCAGTCCAGCTCGTTGCTTTTTTTTCGATGCGGCATTTTCAATCTCATCATTATTATCAAATCCTAAAAAATTTTTTTCTATCGAAAGGTCAACATCTTCTGAAAATCGTTCAATTACACCATAAATTTTAGAGAGTGAAGTGCCACCTTTAAAGGTGAGATGGTTTTTTAAATCGTTAATTGAGAATAATCTGTCTAATATCCATACCACCCAAAAATCTTTTTCAATGATCTCAAAGGGCATGGCTGATTTTTCTGCAGCAACTCTGAAATACGATTCACGTTCTTCAAGAGAAAGTAAGTGTAATTTTGTCATGGCTTAATATCCATTAATGCAAGTATAAGCTTACGAATCCACTGTGGTGCATATTTTAAAGATTTAACAAGTTCATTTCGATCGGTTCCTGTAAGAAATTTTTTTACTTTTGCATGAGCGATATGATCGATATTATTTATTCCTAAATTTCTGAGCGCCTGTATAACAAGGCCTGTTTTAGTACCGGCGGGATACATGTTTTTTTCTGTTGTTGTCCTGAACAAAATTTTCTGATTGCCTATCTTGATTTTTTTTGATGGGCCGTTTGTTAAAAATACAATTCTTCCGGGAACTTGTTCTGACAAACCAATAAGATTTGCAGCATAAGCACCAGATGGTTGGATCAGAACGCCATTTTTTTCTGAAATTGCTTGTGCGATGGCTTCTACTTTGGGGGGGATCATTCCTAACGTTGGATGCTCGTTGGGATAGTCATACAAACCTTGAGCGAGTCGTCTAATAAATTTATCCTTTTCAAGACGCGATAATGCGCTTCGAACACCTGTATCGCTTTCTAAATCCAGAAAATGCCTAGGGGTAAAGCACCAGCCTCTTCCGTGCTTGATAATCCTGTTTTTTACGCTGTCCATAATGGATTTAGTCATATTTTATTCTCTGTTCATGCCACAAAATATACCAACTTTTTGTGGCAAAGTCTATAATAATATCAATTAAATCTGTGGGTTAAGAAAAAAACAGTTTTCCTGAGTGACCATCTGGTTTTTCTGTGTTAAATTCCCGCCCCATCTTGTTAAGGAAAAAACATAGTTAAAGGAAATGATTATGGGACGAACGATATTGTGTTACGGAGACTCCAACACGTGGGGCTATGTCCCTCTCGATTTTTCTAAAGAAATAACCGCAATACAGCGTTATCCACGACACGCGCGATGGCCGGGGGTTCTGCAAAAATTCCTCGGTGAAAAATTCCACATTGTTGAAGAAGGTCTAAACAGCCGTACGACCAATCTTGATTATCAAATCCCTCCCGATCGAAACGGGAAAACGTATTTACCATCCTGTTTATATAGCCATGCACCGATTGATCTTGTCATATTGGCTTTGGGCAGCAACGATTTGAAAACATATTTTGATCGGACACCAGCTGGTATTCGACAAGGGTTGGCGGAACTGATCGATATTATTCAGGGTTCCTGGTATGGCGAAAAAATGAAAAATGCGCCGCAAATTTTGATTATGTCGCCATTTAAAGTGCTATTTATGGCCGAACAATTCAAAGATGAGCATGGCGTATTCTTTTTGAAGGATGCAGGCAAAAAATCGCAGGAACTGGTGCACGAATATGCTGATCTGGCTAATGAAAAAAACTGTCATTTTCTCGATGTTTCAGCATCCATCTTTCCCTCTGAAATAGATGGCATGCATCTTGATGAATCGGCGCATCAAAAATTGGCTGCGATAATCTCTGAAAAAGTAAGAAGTATCTTTCATGAGTAAAATAACAGTTGGCATCATCGAAGACAGTGAAATCCATAGGGCATGGATAGAAGCTGAGTTAATAGGTGAAAATTCATTCAAGATTGTGAGTATGGATTCATCAGGTCGCAATGGGATCGAATCTGCAAAAAATTATTCTCCTGATGTCATTATTCTTGATTTTCAGTTGCAAGATATGACAGGCCTTGAGGTGGCAAGAAGAATCAAGATTCATAATGAATCTGCCAAAATTTTTATGCTTACCGCGCATACGGAAATCTCTATTCTGGAACGCATCATTGGCGATAAAAATATTAATGCAATAGCCGTAAAAGGTTCCCCTTATCTTGATGAAAATTTATTGTCGGCTATAAAATATATTGCTGAAGACGGAACCTATCTTGATCCATCACTTTTAAGAAAATTGCGTGATTCGGGTAAGTTAACTGGCCTTGCAGCTCTTACAAAGCGTGAGTTTGAAATTTTTATACAAGTCCATGCCGGTAAATCGGATGCAAATATCGCACAGGATTTATGTGTTGAAATGTCGCATGTTAAAAACATCAAATCTAAAATTTCCAAAAAAACGCAAAAAGATGATATAGCCAGTTTATTGTCGAGCCTTGCAGCTAATGCCTATCCTGATCGTGTAGAAGAAAAAAATCATGAGCGTACTTAAGAATTACAGCTTTTGGGTTCTATCATGGGTGCTACTGGTTGTGATTTATATTAAATCCATGCAACTTGGCATGAGTGAGAAAAGTTGGGATGGCGTTATTTATTCCGTTCAATTGATGATAGACGTTTGTATTTTACTATTCAGTTACCTAGCGTATAAAAATAAATCTCATGCAGTTTTGCGGAAATTTTATTTTCTGATGTTTTTAAGTTTGATTCCAGGGATATTTGCGAACGAAGTTTATAATGTCCTGATCAATATTCTGGGACTGAAAAAAATTAACAATGGCATTAATGTCTCATGGACGCTTGCCTATACGGCTTTTCTCGTTATTCAAATCAGGGCATGGGTTTATTTATACTCTACCCATAGACAAAAAAATGAAGGGAAAACATGGATAACCCTGTTTTCCTATTCTCAATCAGTTGCCATTATTTTTCTGTCTCTGATATCAATCGTCATTTTCAGGCACACGATTTTGTCCGAGATTGGTATGACAAGCGTGATTAATTCATTGCTCGAAACGGCGCTTTTTACGGCTATTTCCATTTGTCTTGCCAGAACGAAGTCGAAAGCACTCGTTTATCTTGCAACAGGGTTTTTGCTACTTATTGCGTTCAATTTAACGCATCGTTTTAGTTATAGCACAGGCCATTTTTTTAAAGTATTTGATGTTATCTGGTTGATTTGTTTAATTACGATTATTTTTGGTCTGGTGAAGGGGTGGAGAGATGAGCAGGTAGTTGGTTTTTTTAATGGTGATTCTCTGCATGTTTACGCAAGTGCTATTTTTTTGGCTTTTTCTGCCATGTTGCTTGTGATGTTTTTTGTAGTTGATTTGATTCTGTCCTCAGCCATTATGAATAAGGCAGGGTATTCCAATATACTTCCGCAAAATATCCCGAGTATGCTGATTTTTTCGTATACACTGGCTATTCTCTTAAGCAAATTGGTTGCCACTTATTTATCAAAACCGTTGGAAGAAATATCCAAACGGATCGATTGTGTTTATGAAGGTAAAATGGATCCAAGCCAGATTTTAAGTAAAAAATTCGGTATTAACGAGATGGACAGACTGGATAAATTTATTCTGAAAACAGTTACAGAATTACGAACAGCAAACCGAATAAAGTCAGACTTCCTAATGAATATGTCACATGATTTCAGGACACCTGCCAGTGGTATTACTTCTCTGTCACGTTCAATCTATAAAAAAACTGAAAATCAGACACTCAAAAATTTGCAAAAAATGGTTGTGAATTCTTCCGAGCAATTGATGAAATTTCTGGACGATGTTCTGGATTATTCCAGATTAGATAGCGATCAATATAAATTAAATCTTTCTGAAGTTGACGTTAGTAGCCTGATTGAAGACATTGTGCAATTCGTTACAGCAAAAATAAAAGATAAAAATCTGTACATTAAAACCAATTTTACTGATTTACCTGCGAAGTATATAGGTGATCGCTTGATGCTCCACCGTATTATTTTAAATATCGTTTCAAATGCGATTAAATTTACCCATACTGGCGGGATAACAATATCGCTGGACAGAGAGGTTATTGATCAGGGTTCATTCTTGGCCATTAAAATCCTTGATACGGGCATCGGGATTGACAAAAAATTCCATGATTTTATCTTTGAGCCATTTAATCGCGTTAATCCGGGTGGTGATTCTGAAAACTCAGGCATTGGTCTCGGGTTGAGCAATGTCAGTCTAATGCTGAAAAAAATGAAAGGAAAAATTCATCTTCAAAGCGAAATTGGCAGGGGATCACAGTTTTCTGTATTGCTTCCAATATGAAAATTGATTGTAACAGCATGATTTAATGCGAAATCATTTTTTTCAAAGAGATGAATGACAATTCATAAAAGATCATTAAAATTTCCGCTGTAAATACTCGAGAATCAGCGTGATTTTCGCCTTATAACACGGAATATTTTATGGATGAAATGATGTTTACAGAAAATACGATTAATAACCCGGATAGTCCTTTTACAGAAATATTTTCACTGCTTACGTTGAATGGCGATTTTGAAAACTATACTGGCGAACAGCTCCGTTCCCTTTACCTGCATAGCGAGAATGCAATTGATGTGATTTTGCGAGGCATTCAGGATGCCAGCCAGATGTTTGGAGCTTCAAAAATTCAACCGCCTGAGATTATTCAGAATTTTGGGTTTTTTATTTCTGCACTTGCCAATTTGAGCGAAGCCTTGATTACATTAAAAGAAAATACGAATTACATACTCAAGCAGAATTGAGCAGTTCACTATTAGCGCCAAAATGGTTATTTATTGACCTATCTTGTGATTTGCTATAAAATAATCGGCAGATTTTTACCTGAATAATATTATTTTGAGAGAATCATACATGATTACCAGTCGCGAGGAAGTATTAAAAATTGCAGAAGAAATGAATAAAAAAGTACATGCAATATGTCATTTCGGAAGCATTAATAAAGGGAAAAATCCTGTTGCTGAATATGCGACTCAACTTCATAAAAAGAATGATAGCAATACCAACGATTCAATAGAATCATTGATGCAACTTGCTAACTATATGAATGGTTTTTATACGCCTGGCAGAGAACCGAAGACGCCAGCGGACAGGATGCTCTTTGTCTCGGAAACGATAAAAAGCTGTAAAACGTTCTCTTTCGTGTATGCTTATGGAAATTGCGCTCCTATGGCTGATATTGTTTTTTTAGAATCTATTTATAGAGGTATCCCGGAAGATATCACCTATTTGCGTTTTATCCAGAAAGGAAATCCTCGGGTCGATGAGATAAATGTAATTGCACTCGGTAAGTGGCCAGAACCTGGTTGCCTGATCATAAGTCCTTGGGAAGGTAAGCAAGGTAAATGTTATTTTTGGCAAGGCAGCGAGGCCAAAACACAGGAAGTGATTCAAAAAGGTCATAATCATACCAATGTGTTATTTCATTTAAAAAATTTAAGTCAAGAAAAAGTACTTTATAAAAAAATGCTTGTTACTGCGAGATATGAAGCATGGCTCGAAAATCCTGAGCGTTTACGAAAAATGAAAGAAATCCGAGACCATTTTCTAATGCCTATGGAAGAAGCGTGGAAAAAAACGGGCATGGCTAAAAAATGGGGATATCAAGGATTTTCTACATATCAGGATTTCTTACTTTTTGGATGTGTTAATAAAACAAAGAATGCACGCTTTAAAGAGGTTAAGCAGATTCTTGAGAGAAGTCTTAAGCAATCTCGGTAACAGCTAATTTTTTTAGGTTGTTAGACAAAAAGCTAATCTGTGTATTGCTACTCCTAATATTTTCGTCTTGCTCTCAATACCAGATAATGGATACTGCGGATTATTAGGCTTGAGATAAGAAACCCCACCATCTATAACATACTGCTTAAAAGTAGCTTCTTTCGCGCCAGTTAGCTGGGCAATCACAAAATCCCCGTGTTCTGCTATTTTATCAGGGTCAACGATAATAATTTCGCCATCATGAAAATTTTTATGATGGTTTGTTGGAGATGTCATCGAGTCGCCTTTAACCTTAAGCGCAAACCATTTTTCATTATCTGTAAAAAAATGCGGTATGTATTCCAGCTTTCCGCCAGTCGATATTTTTCCCTTTATAAAATCTGTAACCTGATCCCACGATAATAGGGGGATTTTATGCATCTGTTCGGATTTTTCTTTTTTACCCGTTTTTTTAGCGGATTCTTTTGCGCTTGTTGTTCCATACTGCAACCATGCCGGATCAACTTTTAAGATCGTGGCGAGCCTCTGAAATTGCTTTAACGGCGGTACGCGTCGACCAGACAGGTAATGCGTAATGGCGCCACGCGTAATGTCCATTTTGCTCGCTAGCATTTCCTGTGTCATATCCAGTTCTTTCATGCGTGATTTGATACGCGTTGCCCAGTTGCTCATGTTATTGCTGCTCGCTGTCATTTACAAAGTATCAGAATGATACCAAAAGTATCAAATTTCCACAACAATACAATTTGTATCATTAATTCTTGACATGATGTATACAAATAGTATCATTCATCGCATGACACTTTATGAATATATCAACAGCTTCCCGTGCCGTGATCGAAAGGCCATCCGTCAATGGATTGCTCAAGCACTTAATGTTTCAGAAGTCTACGTGCGCAGCATGAGTAATGGCACAAAACCTCTTTTATACAAACACGCAGTCAAGATCGAGACACTGACCAGTGGGTTAGTGCCACGTCATCTGGCTGAACTTCAATCATATTTAACAGGAAGAATGGTGACATGAGAATGTATGGATCGGTACATATTAGTTTTTGGGAAAATAGCGAAACGCAAAATCTCTCTGATCAGGCAAAGTTGTTGGCAATTTATTTATTAACAGGCCCTCATACCAATATGGCTGGCGTTTTTCGTCTGCCTGATGGTTATATCAAGGAAGATTTGGGGTGGGGTATTGAAGCTGTTCAAAAAGCCTTTCAAGAATTATCACAAATCGATTTTTTAACGCGCGATGAGGAACGAGGCTGGCTGGTTATTCATCAATTTTTAAAATGGAACCCGGTTCAAAATATCAATCAGGGAGTTGCAATTCGAAAGATTTTTCACATGATTCCAACTCAATCGTCTGTAT
This sequence comes from Gammaproteobacteria bacterium, assembly GCA_035478255.1. GTDB lineage: Bacteria > Pseudomonadota > Gammaproteobacteria > DSM-16500 > DSM-16500 > DATIJJ01. The sequence goes on along the minus strand of DATIJV010000033.1, from coordinate 4,249 downwards.
TTAAACCCTTTGTAAATGGTTTGCTGGAGTATGGAACGCATGTATCGAAAGAGTTTTTAAATGGTTTGCGTGATTCTGGAAACGGTTTCGAAACGGTATTTTCAGATGGTGCTACAGAACAGGAACAGGAACAGAATCAGGATCAGAAACAGAATAATAATTTTATGTCGGATTCAGAAAATCCGACTGCATGTAAAAAACAATCACATCATTCTCAGGCTGTGGAAGTTTTGCAATTCCTGAATGAAAAAACAGGAAGAGCCTATCGTCCTGTCGAAGCCAACTTGAAATTAATCATTGCAAGGCTGAAGTCTGGTGCAACACCAACTGAGTGTTATCAGGTCATCGCCAAAAAATCCCGTGAATGGGGAGGTCATAAAGATATGGATCAATACCTTCGGCCAGCCACATTGTTCAACGCAACCAAATTTGAGCAGTACGTTGGTGAGCTGGTGGCAACAGATGTATCAAAGGTGACGGCATGAAAAATTCATTTTGCCCTGAATGCCGACAGATTTTGAAAAACAGGAATGTCTGCAATTGCGGCTGGCGAGAGGTTGAAACACACGAAGCTGATCACTCTTGTCATTACCGTTCTTCCAATCGTCGATGCAAAAATTTAGGAACGGTGTGCAATTCACCATCCGGAACAAAATGGTACTGCTCATCTCATTTTAGTGTTCTAGGTGATGTGCGTTTGTGTGAGGCGATTTTGTTGGAATCAGAAGGTTCTATTCAATCCGGTTGAAATTAAAAAATTGTTCTACATGAAACATAAGGAGCTATCCGTGAAAAACAATTACAGAAAAAAATTAGTTGCTTTGATAGGTTCATTTTTATTGCCTTGCTCTGCATTCGCTATGGGCGAAACGCCAGTGAGTGATGGGCTCGGTTACCTCATCACTGCAATGTATGGCGCAACAGGTGCAGCATTCGCAACTCTCTCAATCATGGTGGTCGGATTACTTTGTTTGGGTCACGTGTTTCGATGGTCGGCACTCGGTTATACGATTGCAGGTATATCAATTATTTACGGGGCAGGCATGATTGTTCACGGCATCACCATGCTGATTCATGTGTAGGAGGCGATATCATGAAAACAGAATATCAGATGGAAGTAGATTATTTAGCACTTGGGCTGACAAGAGCGCCATCCTTTATGGGCGTACCCTTGCGATTATTTTTTTCGAATGTCGTGGTGTGTGCCTTGCTTTGTATCGATTTTCATACATTTTTGGGCATTCCATTATTTTTTTTGATTCACCTTATTTTGTTAAGACAGTCAATCAAGGATCAAAATTTCTTTTCGATCTGGATTAAATCATTAATCAAAACCTCGCCTGTGCTGAATTACTGGTTTTGGGGAAAAACAAACAGCTACGAGCCATGGTGAATACAATGAAAATGAATCGATCTGACCGTCTCGTACGGAGTGAAGAAAAAGTGTCGAGACATATCAATATTTTGTCTCACTATGATGATACGACGTTACTGGATAAAAGCGGAAAGCTAATCCGGATTATTAAACTATCCGGTATTGATGCGTATACCCGAGATGAGCAAACATTGGATGTCTATAAAAATCGTCGAAATAATCTGCTTAAGAGTTTTTCGTCTGAATTTGCCTTGTATTTTTGGGAAGTGCGAAGAAAAGATACTTGTGCCATATCGGGTGAATTCAATAATGCTTTTGCGAAAAAAGTGAATGATCGCTATCAAAAAAAAATGTCTGAACGTACACTTTATACCAATGACTTGTATCTGGCAGTCATGACAAAGCCTGCCACAGGTAAATTAAGCGCTGGTTTGAAATATATGATGTATTTTAATCATTTGATCAATAAGGAAGAGAAACGAGTCTATCTGATCAAGCGGCGGGGCGCCCTAGATAATGCTGTCAAAAAAATATTGAGCGCTTTGTCTGACTATGCGCCATCTGTTCTTTCTGTTTATGAGAAGAAGGATGTTCGATTTTCTGAACCACTGACGTTTTTATCCCAGCTCATCAATTTTGACAGACGAAGCATTCCGCTGGTGATTGAAGATGCCGCCAAAATGCTACCTGCTTCTCGTCTCTTTTTTAATAAAAAGGCAGGAGCGATTGAAATTCGAAAGGCGGATAACAGCAAAAAATTCACTGCCATGCTTTCGATCAAAGCCTATCAACCTTTTACATATCAAGGGTTGCTGGATGAGATTGGTGCCATGCAGATGGAATATACGCTAACGCAATCATTCCGATTTTATGACAAACAGATTGCAAAGACCCGTCTGCGTGATCAGCAGAAAGAAATGATGCAGGCAAAAGAGGAATCGGTTAGTCAGACAGACCAAATCAGTGATGTGTTTGATGATACAGCGAGTGGAGAAGTGGGATATGGGTCACATCATTTAAGTATCGCCTGTTTTGCCGACACACAGGAAAAATTGAACCAACAAATAGCCTCTCTGGTTGCCAAATTTTCAGAAATTGACATTACTTGTGTACGTGAAGATGTAGGGAGCGAACTGGCTTTTTGGGCGCAGCTTCCCGGAAATTTTGGTTACATTGCACGTGCAGCCGATGTTTCTACCAAAAATCTGGCGGCTTTTGCCAGTCTGCATAATTTTGCAGTGGGCAAGAAGCGTGATAATCACTGGGGCTTGCCCGTGACGATTTTGGAAACCTGTGCAGGCAGTCCCTATTACTTTAATTTTCACTACAAGGACGTTGGCAATTTTCTTGTTTTTGGTGCCATGGGGAGCGGCAAAACACTGTTGACCGGTTTTTTAATTCTGCAAAGCATGAAGTTTGGCGGCAAGCGGGTGATCTTCGATAAAGATCGTGGGCTTGAAATTTTAGTTCGAGCCATGGGTGGCGTGTATGAAACGATTCGTCCGGGTATTCCAACCGGATTTAATCCTTGCCAATTGAATGACACTCCTGAAAATCGAAAATTTTTATCACGGCTTTTTAACCGCATGCTGAATGACACTGCGTCTGAAAAAGATGCCGTGATCATTGAAAGCGCTATTGATGGTTTATATCGACTGACGAAAGAAGAGCGTCAGTTTAAGCATATGGCTTCTTTTTTTGGTGCCAAGAAACTAGGTTCACTCAGAGTACGTTTCGATCAATGGCATAGCGATGGAGCGCACGCTTGGGTTTTTGATAATGCAGTGGATTCTCTAAATTTAAACCCGGATGTGCTGGGTTTTGATCTGGGCCATATTCTGGCTGACAAAGACTGCAAAACACCGGCTCTCATGTATCTCACGTATTGTGTCGAAAAAGCCATTGAAGGCCATCGGGGAATATTATTTTTTGATGAAGGCTGGATTGGGCTCAATGATGATTATTTTCGTGAAATGATACAGGATTGGGCAAGAACGCCGCGTAAGAAAAACAATATTTTCGGCATGGCGACTCAGGTAACCAACGATACCGTCAATAGCACAATCAGTGCATCGATTAATGAATCCGCTTTTTGCAAGATTTTTTTCCCGAATCCGTCAGCAGATAGAAAAGTCTATGTGGATCATTTTGGCCTGAGCGATCAGGAATATGAACTGGTCAAGACTTTACCGGATGATCAGTATTACTTTTTGCTGACGCATGGCAGAGGCATACATAAACAATCCGTCGTTGCTCGAGCTAATTTGTTCGGCATGGAAGATGAGATTGCGATTATTTCTGCTCGGGAAGAAACCATCAGGCTGTTGGATAGTCTGCGTGCTGAAGTAGGTGATGATCCGGCTGTCTGGCTGCCTTTATTTCATCAACGAAGAAAGCAGGAGGTGATCCATGCGTAAAAAAACAATTCTGATTTTAATCAGTTTATTTTTTATCAATACCTGTTATGCCGATGCATTGTATTCCATTTTGAATTCATCGAGACACCTAGAATCAATCGAAGGCAATATTGCCGGGATTGATTTGAGGTCACTCCAAAGTCAGCAGGATATTGCAGGCCTTATGAGACAGGTTAATGCGGCCATGAATGGACATTCCGGCTGGGGAACCTATCAGGCTCATGATTATCAGTCATACGGTCAGGGTGCAACGAGTTGGACGGAGTTGTCACGTACGATTCAATCCGGCGGGAGTACAGGACAACTCGGCCAAGTAGTGACAGGTCTGGCTCGTGAATATCCGATTGATGCACACAGTTATAGCGGCGGGGTCTCGAATCCCACTAGTCGTGCCTACTATACAACGCAATCACAAACGATTGTTGCGGCACGTGCTGCAAGTCAACTGGATTATGAC
>DATIJV010000032.1:0-16769 GCA_035478255.1 Gammaproteobacteria bacterium | reverse complement strand
CGAAAAGCACGGCTCGCAATGACGGCTCTCCCCTTTCACCGAACTCCACAAAAACCGTGTGGGGGAGGGGGGATGTTCTGATTTAGCGCATCGCGTTTTTCTATCATAGGCCTCGTATGCCAGGATTGAGTAGTGGATTCTTCTGCTCCTCTTGCTCTCTCATATAAGGAGCTGAAGGGAGTGGCATTTCATAAGGGGGAGGAGCTGAGGCAGGAGGGGCTGACGCGATTGCCTCAAAATACGATGGAGGAGCATCAGTTGTCGGTAAAACTGACTGTTGTTTCGGGTTTGCCCACAGAGCAAATCTTTGAGCTGCTTCTCCTGTTAATTCGCCTAACCGTAACGGTTCATTTTTATCTTCTGAAGTCGCTGTTTGGGCTTGATATAACATCCATGCTGCGTAAAATTCTGTTACAAACGAAGAAGAACCGGCGGCTGTTGCTTTTATCGCTTCATCGATAAAAAACTCTATAAATTGATTTAATTCCCCTTTTTTCACTTGATCCAGGGAAAGTCTCATCTCAAGATATTCCTGGCTGCCTTGAAATTGAAATTTGCCGAATCCATATGTTTTGGCAGAAAAGCTAGCTTTTGCAGCAGGTAAAGAGATATCTTTTTGAATCGCTGTCAGGCAATCAAAAAAATCCTGTAAGCGATTTTTATAATCCTCTGATTGCTCTTGTCCGATTTTTTTAGGATCAAATTTTTTCTCAAAATAAGCAAAAAAATCAGGTAAAGTAGTATATTTCTTCATGATTTGTTCAAAATCATTTTTGTGTATAGATAGATTTGCCGCATAATGTTTTAAGGGGAGTTGACGATGAATCTTGTAGAATTCTTTATGACCTAGGATTTGCAGAACAAACCCTAGAAAGTGTGCGTCTCCATGCTGGCAGATATAATGTAACAGGGTTTCATTTTTGTTATGTTGAATGGCGAAAATTTCCTTTCTTTGATCTGGATTTAAGAAATCCAACATCTTTACCGCCAGCTCAAAATTTCGCGATTTGATTGCATGATGCAGCGGCGTCAAACCTTTTTTATCTTTTTCCAGGATTTTTTCGACGCATAAATTTCCTGGTAATAGGCGCGATAATGTTTCAAATAAACTACAGCATTGAGGATGAGAACTGATATCTTCTCGTTTAGCAAGCAAATGCCATGGGTTCATGAGGTCCTGAGTATTTTGTGCGAAAAGGCGGTCAAACGAAATATTTGCATAAAGAGCAGCCTGTTTTGATTCTGCGTTCCCATTAGAGGGTGCGGCGGATGCTGGAGAATACCAAAGCCATGAATGAAGTCTCGTCATGATACCTGGCGTGTCCTGAGCTGCTTCGGCGTTTGCATTAGCTTGTTTCATTTCTGAGGCTGCTTCGGCGTAATCGAGAACTTTTACATTAGCTTGTTCTTTCATTTCTGTCAGTGCGGTATGAGGATCCAATAGTCTTAAGACAAACTGCCACGTTCCATCTGCAGGCGTCCAATAGGGCCTTAATAAAAAACTGTTAAAAGGAGTATTTCCCTGTTTATCCCTGCAATATAATGCATCAGATCGCAAACTCTCGCCGAATGCCAATATAAGATAATCGGGGCGGCTCCAGCTTCGAAGCGCGGTATGAAGTAAGGTTTCGTTGTTTTCGTTCATAGCAGTGAGCAGCTTTGTTTTGCTCGGTTCGCTTAATTGGCGAAGTTTACGTGACAGTCTATCCTTGTCAGAATAAGAAAAAGAATCTTGAGCTAAGGTATATAATTTTGTATTGCCCTGCGGGTTTCTCGTTAAGAGATCTTTAATAAAATAATCATCATATGCCTTCTGATTTTGATTAAACCTGCTTTCTGACATAATATCACCTTAAGTTGTTCAATAATTGGGTATTTTATCCCCTTCTTTTTGAAAGAGATTATTTTATTCAAATTTTGTAAAATATTATATATTTTAATCAAGTTAATGTCCAGTGTTGCTGTCTATACAGCGAAACTTTATGGTATAATCCGCCAAATTTATTAAATAATTGAATTGAGAGTTTATGGATACCCCCATCGCGAAAGAAGTTCAAAAAGTCAGCCTGGAAGACGAATTAAAACAATCTTATCTGGATTATGCCATGAGCGTTATTGTCGGACGCGCATTGCCAGATGTTCGGGATGGCTTGAAGCCCGTGCATCGCAGGGTCCTTTTTGCCATGCATGAATTAGGTAATGATTGGAACAAACCTCATAAAAAATCAGCCCGCGTCGTTGGTGATGTGATTGGTAAATATCATCCTCACGGCGATACAGCTGTTTACGATACGGTTGTTCGTATGGCCCAGCCTTTTTCCATGCGTTATATGCTGGTCGATGGACAGGGAAATTTTGGTTCTATTGATGGCGATGAAGCAGCAGCCATGCGTTATACCGAAGTCCGTATGTCGCGTTTTGCTCATGCTTTATTGGCAGATCTGGAAAAAGAAACAGTCGATTTTGTCCCGAATTATGACGAATCTGAAATGTCGCCTACTGTTTTGCCAACACAGGTTCCCAATTTATTAGTGAACGGTTCATCGGGTATTGCAGTGGGTATGGCTACCAATATTCCGCCGCATAATTTAACAGAAGTCGTCAATGCCTGTATTGCCATGATTGCCAATCCTAAAATTTCAATTGAAGAAATCATGCAGCATGTTCCAGGACCTGATTTTCCCACAGCGGGAATTATCCATGGCAGAGCGGGCATTTTAGAAGCTTATCGAACTGGCCGCGGGCGCATATCCGTTCGGGGCCGAACGAACATTGAGCTGGATGAAAAATCCAGTAAAGAAAAAATTATCATTACTGAATTACCATATCAGGTTAATAAAGCTCGTTTGGTTGAGCGCATTGCTGAACTGGTAAAAGAAAAGAAAATCGAAGGCATTAGTGCGCTTCGAGATGAATCAGACAAACAGGGCATGCGTGTTGTTGTGGAATTAAAACGCGGCGAAAATTCTGAAGTCATTTTAAATAATCTTTATGTTCATACACAATTGCAAAGCGTTTACGGCATTAATTCTGTCGCGCTGGTTGATGGGCAGCCCCGAATTTTAAATATCAAACAGATCCTGGAAGAATTCATTAAACACCGCCGTGAAGTGGTAACACGCAGAACTGTGTTTGATTTGCGAAAAGCACGTGAGCGCGCGCATATATTAGAAGGTTTGGCGATTGCTTTGGCTAATATCGATGAAATGATTGCGTTGATTAAAAAAGCCAAAGATGCAGCTGAAGCAAAAACGCAATTACTCAGTCGCAGCTGGCAGTCTGCTTCGATGATTACCATTTTATTAAGCCGTGAAGCAAACAGTCCTTATGGTTTAATCGATAATGCGTATCATTTATCGCCAGAACAGGCGCAATCGATTCTGGAAATGCGTTTACACCGTTTAACCGGTTTGGAACAAGATAAAATTCTGAATGAGCACAAAGAATTACAAAAATTGATTACAGAATTAAATGAAATTTTAGGCAATCCGCAGCAATTAATGAAAGTTATTCGTGATGAATTGCAGATCATGAAAGATCAATTTGGTGATGCGCGTCGCACGGAAATTATCGAAAGCAGCGGAGATTTTTGTTTAGAAGATTTATTGCCAGAAGAAGATGTCGTGGTCACTTTATCTCATGAAGGTTATGCAAAATCGCAGCCTGTTGCATTGTATCAGGCACAGCATCGCGGCGGTAAAGGTAAGTCCGCGACCAATGTTAAAGAAGAAGATTTTATCGAACGCGTTTTGGTTGCCAATTCGCATGACACTATTTTATGTTTTTCCAGCGAAGGTAAAGTCTATTGGCTGAAGACGTATCAACTTCCTCAAGCCAGTCGTAATGCACGCGGAAAACCCATCGTGAATTTATTGCCCTTGACTGAAGGCGAAAAAATCAGTGCGATTCTTCCTGTGCGAGAATATCAGGAAAATCAATATGTCTTTATGGCGACTGCACAAGGTACCGTAAAAAAAGTCGCATTAACTGAATTTTCCAGACCGCGCAACAATGGAATTATTGCAATTGAACTGACTGAAAATGACAAATTAATCGGCGTTGATATTACGAATGGCGAGCAAGAAGTCATGTTATTCACCAATGCGGGTAAAGTGATTCGTTTTGCAGAAGATGATGTCCGTGCGATGGGAAGGACAGCGCGCGGTGTGCGCGGTGTTAAATTGCAGGAAAACCAGAAAATGATTTCTCTGGTCGTTGTGCATCCTAAAGGAGATATTCTGACTGCTACTGAAAATGGTTATGGAAAACGTACAGCGATTGAAGAATATCGTTCAACAGGGCGGGGCGGTCAAGGGGTCATTTCAATACAAGTGAGTGAAAGAAACGGGCAAGTCATCGGCGCGATTCAAGTGAATCCTGAAGACGAAGTGATGCTGATCAGTAATAAAGGCACGCTGGTGCGTGTCCCTGTTTCTGAGATTTCTCTGGTGGGTCGAAATACGCAAGGTGTCCGCCTGATTAATCTAGTCAATGAAGAACGATTGGTAGGATTAGAACCGATCGCGACTTTGAGTGAGGAGGAAGGGGCTGAATGATACAGAAACAGCCAGTTATTACGATTGATGGTGCAAGTGGTACGGGAAAAGGTGTGGTGACCCAGCTAGTCGCAAAGCAATTGGGATGGAGATTGTTAGATAGCGGTGCCTTATATCGGGTGCTTGCTTTAGCTGCACAAAAACACGGGGTTGCTTTGGATAATGAAGCCGCTGTCACTGTTTTAGCGGAGCATTTGGATGTTCAATTTATTGCGACAGATATTGTTAGCCCTCCGAGAATTTTACTGGAAAGCCAGGATGTTACTGATATCATTCGCACAGAAAAAATGGGAAATGCTGCTTCTAAAGTCGGTGCACTGCCTGCGGTCAGAACGGCTTTATTAAGTCGTCAGCGTGCTTTTCGGGAAGCGCCGGGGTTGGCAACGGATGGTCGGGACATGGGGACAGTCGTTTTTCCTGATGCAGACGTTAAAATTTTTCTGACAGCGAGTCCTGAAGAAAGAGCGCGTCGTCGTTATAATCAGTTGATGGAAAAGGGTATTGATGTTACTCTTGGCGACCTCATAGATGAGCTGCGTGAGCGCGACAAGCGAGACCAGGAACGGGCAGTGGCTCCTTTAAGACCGGCCGATGATGCAATTTGCATTGATACAGATAAGCTGACTATTGAGCAAGTTGTTGAACGGGTCATGCAGGAAATCCGAAAAATTTTTCCTGTTGAGGCATAGGTTGCAGGCGCGATTTTCATATGAAAATCGTTTTATCAATTTAACCAGTTAGAGATAAATAAATATGTCCGAAAGTTTTGCGCAATTATTTGAAGAAAGTCTGAATGAAACTCCTATGGTCCCTGGTGCTGTTATTACTGGCACAGTGGTACGTGTAACATCTGACTATGTCGTCGTTAGTGCGGGATTAAAATCCGAATCCATTATTCCGATTGAACAATTTTCCGATGAGCGCGGAAAAGTCGATGTCAATGTAGGCGATAAAATCCGCGTCGCGCTTGAAACCGTAGAAGATGGTTTTGGAACGACACGTTTGTCACGCGAACGCGCAAAACGTTTGGAAGCCTGGATAGATCTGGAAAGTGCTTACGAGAAAAAAGAAATTGTACGCGGTGTCATTCAAGGCCGTGTTAAAGGCGGATTTACCGTTGAAATTAATAAAATTCGCGCATTCTTGCCGGGTTCATTAGTTGATGTGAAACCTGTGCGTGATCCCGATTCTCTGGAAGGCAAAGAATTTGATTTTAAAGTTATTAAAATTGACGCAAAACGGAATAATATTGTGGTTTCACGCCGTTCTGCGATGGAAGCTGAAAATAGCGTTGAACGTGAAGCGTTATTAGAAAAATTACATGAAGGTGATGAAGTCAAAGGTATCGTTAAAAATCTCACCGATTATGGTGCATTTATTGATTTGGGTGGAATTGATGGTTTGCTGCATATCACGGATATGTCATGGAAACGCATCAAGCATCCGAATGAAATTTTAAACATTGGCGATGAAATCAAAGTTAAAATCTTAAAATTCGATCGTGACAATGCACGTGTTTCGTTAGGTTTAAAACAGTTGGGCGATGATCCCTGGTCGGATATCAGTCAGCGTTATCCCATTGGCAAGCGTCTGCGCGGAAATGTCACTAACATTACCGATTACGGCTGTTTTGTGGAAATTGAAGAAGGGATTGAAGGATTGGTGCATGTTTCTGAAATGGATTGGACCAATAAAAATGTTAATCCCAATAAAGTTGTGCACTTAGGCCAGGAAGTGGAAGTTGTTGTGCTGGATATTGATGGTGAACGCCGGCGTATTTCGCTGGGCTTGAAGCAATGCACAGTGAATCCATGGGAAGAATTTGCAGCCCGACATCAAAAAGGCGATAAGATTTCTGGCAAAATCAAATCCATTACTGATTTTGGAATCTTTATTGGTTTAGACGGCGGGATTGATGGTTTGATTCATTTATCGGATGTTTCCTGGAATGAAACGACTGCGGAAGAAGCTGTGCGTAAATTGCAGAAAGGCGATGAGCTTGAAACTGTTATTCTGACAATTGATGCAGAACGCGAACGTATTTCTTTGGGCTTGAAACAATTAGCGGATGATCCCATTGCTCATTATCTCAATGAAAATGAAAAAGGCAGTGTGGTGTCAGGTAAAGTGGTTGAAGTGGATGCAAAATCAGCAGTGATTGAGTTAGCTGACGGCGTTCAGGGTACTTTACGCGCTTCTGAAATCGCACAAGAGAAGATTGACGATGCGCGGACACGTTTAAATGTGGGCGATATGATTGAAGCAAAAATCACGGGTACGGATCGTAAGACCCATACCATTACGCTGTCAATGAAATCCAAAGATGCGCCTGCGAAGAAAACGAAAGCAACAGCTGCGGCTTCTGCTTCTTCCAAGAAAAAAGAAAAAGGCGAAGCACCTTTGAAAGCGACGTTGGGTGATTTGTTTAAAGCGAAAATGAGCCAGGACGATAAAGAATAATTTTAAAAAAATATCATTTCTGTTCGTTCACCATTAAAATTGATGTGACAGTGTAATAGTACACTGTCACATTAATTTTTACCTCCTTCCCCTTTCCCCCACTGCCATTAAGTTAAGCGAAAGCTGATTAGAGCGTCATCCCGGAATTTACTCAGTCTTAATTCGCGCTTTTCGCGAATTTAGACTGAGTTAATGTCCGGGGATCCACCCAAATGATAAGTAGATCCCGGACATTAAGTAGCGCTAAATTCGCAAAGAGCGCGAATTAAGCGCTACTAAATTCCGGGATGAGGCTCTAATCAGCTTTCGCTTAACTTAATGGCAGTGCCCCTTTCACCGAACTCCACGTGCTTTTCGTGGAGTTCGGTGAAAGGGGAAGGAGGTATTAATTTTGTCCCTACATTATTTATTGGATAATTTTTCCAAATGCCTATCCACCATCCGCGCAATCAAGTCTTCAAATGAAAGACTTGCTTCCCAGCCCAGTAATTCTTTCGCTTTTGATGGATTAGCCACAGTCGGTCCTGTATCAGTTGGTCTTACAAAACGCGGATCAACTTGTACATATTTTTCCCAATCGAGTCCCACATACGAAAACGCAGCTTCACACAATTGCCGAATTGTCCTAATTTTTCCCGTACCAATCACAAAATCATCCGGCGTTGAGTGCTGCAGCATCAGCCACATCGCTTTCACATAATCTCTCGCATAACCCCAATCACGATTAGCGTCCAAATTTCCCAATAACAACTTCCCGTTATTTACGATGGGATCGCCTTTTTCGCTGAGTAAAGGGGAATGGTGGATTCCCAATTTAAGACACGCTGCTGCGTAACTCACTTTTTGTGTAATAAAATGCGTGCCGCGCCGTTCGCTTTCGTGATTAAACAAAATGCCGCAACTAATAAACATGTTATAACTTTTGCGATAAATTTTCGCGATATTATGTGCATACAATTTTGCAGCAGCATAAGGATTGACGGGATGAAAAGGGGTATTTTCCTGTTGCGGTGATTCTGTCACTTCGCCGAACATTTCAGAAGAAGATGCCTGATAAATTCGACAATCAGGTTTAAGCTGACGAATGGTGTCAAACAATATGTGTGCGCCTAATCCATTCGTGCGCATGGTTTCAATCGCGCTTCGCCACGAATCGCCCGGATAAGATTGTGATGCGAGATTGTAAACTTCATCGGGTTGGGTTTGTTGAATCGCAGCATACATCGCGCTGACATCTGACAAATCACCCAATACAAATTCGATTTTGTCTCGAAATGATTTGATATTGTCAGATACATTGGAGTGATTGTTTTTGACTAATCCCACAACACGATAATTTTTTTCTAATAGTAATTCCGCAAGATAAGAACCGTCCTGACCTGATATCCCGGTAATTAACGCTGTTTTTGTCATGCTGTTTCTTTCTCCCGGGATGGTGGTTGAGTCATTTTTTTATAAATACGCGGAAAGCAAGTTTTAAAAAGAGATTTAGCCATATTCTGAAATTTTGCAGGGCAAGCCTGTTTGAAAATTTTACGAAGAGTGTGAGTTGATAAAACTGAATTTTTTTTGATGACATGAAGATTATCTGCGACAGTAATAGGTTCGACAGATAATGCACGCGCTTTTTTTACCAATTCGGGTGCTCTCGCCGCAAATTCTTTTATTTGTTGTAAAACCGAATGCGGTGAAAACATTTTTTCTGCGATAATACGCTGATTTGCCGAAATTAGTTTTGCATATTCGATATCATCTAAACATCGCTGCATGATTTCTCTGCTTTCTGAAAAATTACTGCAAATTCCGCAATTTTCTAATTGTTCTTTTGGAATGACACGTATGATTTCTTGTGCCATGCCAGAATTTTCCAGAAATATCACAGGAATACCCATAATAATTGCTTCAAGTGGTGTGTAGTGCGTATGAAATGGACTTGTGCCCGGATCAATCAGACATCTGCAATCTGTTAGTAACTCAAGATATTCTGCATCATTATTTATTAAGCCAGTTACGCGTGCATCATCTTTCAACACATCACGAGTTTTATTATTTTTGCCGAGAAAACGTAATGGCATATCTTTAAAAACATCACAAAATTCATGATAAATATCCGTCCAGTGTGGGTTTTCATAAATGTAAGAGAGTGCGGTGTTGCAGATTCTGGAAGAAGATTCTCTTTTCCATCGCCCTACAATTCGACTACGCGTTACGCAAGGGCCTACATGAAACACATTTGTTCCTAAAATATTGCGATGCTCAGGGCCGTTTAATGCATATAACATTAACATCGTCGCATAGCGTGCATCGTATGTGCGTAAGAGACTTAAGTTTGCGCCGCTCATTGCAGCCCATTCGTCATAAGTCATGATTTTGCCTTCGCCATAAACGCGAAAGAGCGTGAGGCCTTTAAACCATGACAACACACGCGGAACAGTGGGCAGCAGATTGGGAATATAAATAATGTCGATCCATTCATTGAGAAGCGCGGCATTGGCAGCAGAAACAATTCCTGATTGTGCATCCAAATCTTGATATTTTAAAATGTCGATTGCCTGAATTTTTTTGATTATATCGTCTGGAATGGTGCACGTTTCCCGCCAGTTGGGATACAAGGGATGTGTAGGATCGTCTGCTCCTGGTTCTTGTTCTTTGAAGATTTCCCAGTGTGCTTTGACGGGTATGACTTCAAAACCGGCTTCAATAAATAATGATACCTCTTCGAAACGTAAAATTCTGTGCGATGCACCGTATAAAATTCTTAGTTTGCGATTATCCATTTTTATGAAATCTCCGTGAGCAATTCTTCTGATATTTTTTTCGTTGTTTGATTGAAAATATGATTGGCCGAAGCAGAATAAGAAAATTCTTCAAGCAGCTTGGCATGTTTTTCTGGCGAAATAATCATCTTGCCTTGATTTTTTAAGATCGCCTCAGCCAATAACTCAGGGGAAATACCTGCAGGCAATTCGAGAGCATAATCTTCAAAACATTCATTCATGAATTTTTCTGTGGTAATGCACTTTAATCCCAAGCCCAGCATTTCAGTCACTACGCCAGATCCTTGACCCAAGCTTGGCCAGCGTAATTGAACTGTAAGATCCGCACCTTTCATGAGGGACAGCATGCGAGATGATGCGGGGCTTTCTTCGAACAAAATAAATTGTTGCTGAATTGATGGAAGTGATTTTACATATTTTTTAACACCGTATCCTGCCAGCAATAACTTGACGTTATGTTTTTGACGCAGAAGTGTAATTGCTTCAATTAAAATATCGATGTGTTTAAATGAGTTTGGAATACCAAAATGCGCGACGATAAAATCATTTGTTTTTTTGTAAGAAACAGGAGTGATTTTGCGGTAATCAGGAATAGGTAAATAAGCTTTTATGTAATGTATTTGCTGATGATCGACTTCATCGTTAATGAGAGGAATACAATTATCGGCGTTCACAATAATTTGGGTGATACCTGTCAATTGGATGACAGGTTTAATCATTCGAATATTTTCTTTTAATAAATCTTCTGTGGTTAAACTGTTTTCTTGTCCAACGTAAGGGTAATGATGTTGGACGAACTCCTGCCAAATCTGATGATTTTTTACCACCCAGGAATAGAGTAAATTAGTGTAAAGCCCGTCATGGAAATGAAGATAATTTCGTTTGCGGTGCGAGCGCAATTGAATAGCAGCTTCCAGCGCGACTAAATTGTAAGGTGAATCACCCAAGACAAAAATATTGGCGCTATAATTTATTTCCGCATCCATGGCAGCATAATTATTTGCATCAAATATGCTGAGATTTTCTGGCGGGAGATTTAGCATCTTCGATATTTCATTTAAAGCATTATTGGCCGCAGCTGAATGAGAAAATGTGCTGAAAACATGATATTTTTCTGGCGCTCGACAAAAGGTTTTAACAGAAAAATCCGTGATCGCGCTTTTTTTGACGTGTTCTAAATTAAAAAATATCGCAATTTTGGGTTCAGATTTGTGTTGGGCTTTTTCTTCGTAAAATTTTTGCTGGATGAGCGAAAGAATATTGGGCTCGTTTTTGTTTTTTAGTTTGTAAACAATGTATTCTATGGCTTTTTTTAAAGATAAATAGCGATTTTTTAAAAACCTGAAGAAGAAATTCCGTTTGTTGTTCACTTAATATAACCTCTGGGTTCGTGCTTGAAAAAACTGTATGAAAGGATAAAGCAAGTGAGCCAAAAAGTCAGCAAAAAAAGGTGGCAGAAGATGTTTTCTTATGATGGTGGGCACGGCGAAAAGCACCATCCTACATCGAACTCAAATTTTGAGTAGGGTGGGCGGCGTGCTTTCATGCCTAAGCCCACCCTTCCAGTATCCCTACTCAAGAAATTGAAAAAAAAGATTTTTTATGAAATCTCCACTTTTTCCTCAACAACTAATCCCATTTTTTCTGCCACATATTGCTTCATCTGCTTCCTAAAAATTTTTGCCGAAAATTGTGAGGCATTCGCAACACAATTCTCTACTGTAAATCGCTCGTGAGCCGCCTCAAACCGCTTTACTGCCTCGCAAACATAAGAAACTTCCTGTTTTGCGAAAAATAATCCAGTAGGCAGCGGCTGGTTAATATCTCGAATAGTCTCTAAAACCCCGCCTTTCCCATAGGCGATAACCGGCGTGCCACAGGCTTGCGCTTCAACAGGAGTTATGCCGAAATCTTCTTCTGCGGCAAAAACAAAGGCTTTAGCTCGCTGCATATAGTCAATCAAAATATCACTGGATTGAACCCCCAATATTTGCGTATTTTTGCCAGCTTTGGCTTTGATTTTTGCCATTTCCGGGCCATCCCCAATCACAACCAGTTTTTTATCAGGCATATTTGCGAAGCTTTCTACAATCAAATCCATTTTTTTATAAGGAACCATGCGCGATGCAGTTAAATAAAAATCGTCTTTTTTGTTTCCTGGCTTGAATAAGCTGGTTTGAACGGGTGGATAAATGACATCTGCTTTACGTCTATACGTTTTAAAGATGCGGCGTGCGATATAGCGAGAATTCCCGATAAAATAATCCACTCCATTGGCTGTGCGTTGGTCCCAAATTCGCATTTTATGCAATAAACGCTGAGCGAAATAGCCTTTTAGACCTTTATCCAAACCACTTTCTCTTAAGTATTGATGTTGCAAATCCCAGGCATAACGCATAGGGGAGTGCACATAGCTAATATGCACTTGATCAGGGCCCGTCATCACGCCTTTTGCTACAGCGTGAGAGCTTGAAATAACAAGATCATAAGCTGAGACGTCAAGTTGCTCAATCGCTAAAGGCATCCAGTTTAAATAAGCCCGATAGTGTTTTTTTGCAAAAGGAAGTTTTTGAATAAATGTCGTTTTTACGGATTTATTCTGTAAAAAATGCCGGTCTTTGGGTTCCAAAAAATCGACCACCGCGAAAACATCTGCATCAGGAAAGCAAATTAAAAGCTCTTCGAGGACGCGTTCAGCTCCGGCATAGGTGACTAACCAGTCGCAGACGATGGCGATTTTCATTTATTATACCAACCTGACAAAAAGAAAGTGCTTAGAATAACATATTCCTCGGTTAGCTTGTTAAAACTTCAATGCTGCGTAATTTTGCGGCTAACCCCAGTTTTGGGTCAATTGTGGAGTCGAATTCGATCGTATTCACACCCGATAATAAAATATTAGGTGGAATAGATGTTTTAAATTCGCCATGTTTGTACCACCGCAATAGTAAAGGTTGTTGGTTGATTTTTACCTGCATACTTTTACGGATGGATGGATCAATAAAATCTGTAAATCTGCCTTTTAAAAAATAAGGTTTTTGTGAAGGAACAAGATTAAACAAAAGAGTTGCTTTTTCATGTGATTTCCAGGCAAAAGCATGATGAAATAAATAGTTTACATGCCAGTCTGCTTCATTCCAGCCGCTGCCTTTAATCGGCAACTCCATGCTCCACCAATCCCCAAAATGCCATTTATATTGGGATTTATCCATAGTCCATAATGATTTGCTAAAATGACCGGACTCTAATGCCAAAATATTGCGATACCGTATTGCTGTCACGTTGTTATCATCACGTAATTGTTTTCTATGTTCTTCTAGTGCAGTTAGGGAGCTAATAGAACCATCTGGTTTGATGGTGAGGGGAATAATGTTGTCCTTTGCAATGATTAGATCAGCCAGTTTTTTGGGAAGAGGGCCTTTTTTAGGAATGGGAAGTGTTGAATATCGAAATGTCCAATTATTTTTATTTTCAATACAGGTTCCAGTGCGACCCGCTTGGTTGGGCGAGCGCCATTCTTTGGTGGGTAGATAGCAAATTTCAATTCGATCGACTGGATGATCATAAAAATAGGTTAATGCTCCAATCAAAGAACCGGAAAGAAGCATCCAGGTATGATCCAGTTGATTACTTTCATCAAAAATAACTAAGGTTTTATTTTTTAAGTTACCATCAAAATTTTCCACAATATTTTTAAGCAAGTAGCGCTGATTATCTGATAATCGTGCATAATGTTCAAATTGAAATAATTGCGCGCCAAAACCAATAAAAACCAGAAAAATGACTAAAAATATCGTCATTCTTTTTTTTCTATGAAAAAGAAAAGCCAAAAAAGCGATCCATACCATAGCAGCGCCTGGCGTGGCAAACAGGAAAGTGCGTTGGCTAATCACCAGGTGCGAGGGAGCTAATAAAAAAGGTGCATAACCTAAAATAATGAGAGAAAGGCCGATTAGACCCAAGCGTTTATATTTTTCAATAAGTGGTTCAGTTGAAGCAGAACTTTCAGGCGTATCAATTTTTGTGATAAATAAAAGAAATCCGCTAATTATGGAAGAGATAAGAAAAAGATAAGCGTAACCTATTAAACTGTATTCTTTGAGAGTGATGCGTAATGCGTCAAACCAACCGCCGAGCAGACTGCGTAAAATCCCGACGGAAAATAATTTTGGAAAGGAGTGCCTGATAATGTGTTTAATACCGATGCCCGCAAAAAGCGTGCTTTGATAGCTATGGATTTTAGGCGAGATAATTAAACAATAAGCAAGATAAATGGCCAACGGTGCAATCCAAAGCAAAGTAATTATCATGCGTGATTTGCAAAGTTGGAGTGTTTTTTCAAAACCTTCTCTCACAAAAATGACCATGAAAGGTAGAAATATTAAAGTACAGGCGGCCTCATACATACCCATTGAAAATAACAATAAAAAAGAAGCTAATACTACCAGACTGTAAGTGATAATTGGCCGGTTGCATTGATAAGCGGCCACGCAAAACGCACTACCGAGCAGCAAAAATGCGAGTGCTAAATTAATTTGCAATGGCCGCAATGGAAGCTGCATGGTGTCTGCAGGAAGCAGCAAAACCAATATACCCATTAATACAGCCCAGAAACGTGAGTCTATCGCTAACCAAACAAGATAACTCGCGGCTATTCCTTTTAAAAGTAACGATAAGATAGTTAAAAGATGCCAATAATTAAAGGAGTTGGGATCAAGCGTATAAACCAAGGAATCGGGGAAAACCATTAAGGGGCGCAGCGCATGTTGAGCTAGGGGCCCGCTTATATGTTCAAAAAAAATAGGACCATAAGTCGTAAATAATCCGAGTATTCCCCATTCTTCCAGTAATCCCGTTCCGGTAAATCCATAAGGCAGCCAAATGGCTAGTATGATCACGAGAAGAGGGATAAGTGATCCTAAAAAAAGCAATCGTCCTTTGTGATTCGAATGAGAAAAGGTAATAAATCGTTCCATGAGTATTTCCAAAAACAAAGATCATTTATAAAATTATTAGTCAATCAAGCCTGTTGAGATGACAATTTTTTTCGGACTCTCCTACCATTGCATGTTTTATTTATTGCCTGTTGATTATTTTAATAATATATTGCATCGGTGGAAATTTCGTTAGGATTGTATGCTATACATGCAGAAATATAAACATCTAGGTATATACATTTTTGGTATTTTATCTGTTTTGGCGATGGCCTCATATCCTTTATGGCAGGCTGGTTTTGATTCAGATGATGCCTACAATAGTTCTTTGCGAGGGTTGCTTCTGGCTGAAGACAAATCATTAATACCCTGGCTTTCTCATATGATAGTGGATTGGTTGCATGCGGGGCGATTTTTTCCACTTGCGTTAATCTCAACCTATGGCTTCTGGTATTATTGCTCTAATTTGCTGATATATAGAATATTTCACTGGCTATTGCTGGTATCTTGTCTTTTTGCTTTTTCTGGAACGGTTTACAAGATGACTAGAAACATCCAAGTGGGTTTGTTTTTTTTAGTCATTGCTCCTTTATTTTGGTCTGTGACACAAGGATGGAGTTGTTTTCTTACGAGTTTCGCTCCTTTAGGTCCTTTAATTACTCTGTTAATTATTTTTAGTATTTATTCTTTTTATGAATATTTGCAAAATAACAAATTGATATATTATTTATTCAGTTTGGGAGGTTATTCTTTAGCTTTATTGACATATGAAATTTCAATTATCATTTTTTTTGTCATCATGGTTTTTTCTTTAAAATATATAAAATCGCTTAAGACTCTTTTCAAAACGCTTGTTCCTTTTGCTTTTTTGACAATAGTGTATTTTGCTTTTGTCCATTTCTATAAATTATCCGTTGGTTATGAAGGAGTTCAGTTTGGGCAGTTGAAATTATTTGGTATAACCTATTTAAAGCAATTCATGGCAGCATTTCCTTTGAGCTATTATTTTTTTATGGCTCAGGATTATTTTTATTATAATTATAATCATTTAATTGTTAATTATTCTTTTATATATTTATTAATAGTCGCATTATTTGTGACGAGTTTTCTTATAATTTGTAGCTTATCCCGATTTACTCTGAGTAAAACCGCAAAATTTAATTGTTTAGTTTTGGGAGGAAGTTTTGCATTTGTTCCGCCTGTCTTAATAGGAATAAGTAAAAAATATCAGTCGGAGCTGGTTTTTGGAGTGGGACATCTGGTTGTATTTATTCAACAGATGGGTTTGTCTCTCATTTTTGTTCTTTTAATCAGCTTAGTGAATGAGTATTTTATTAATAAATCAATTGTAGCGAAGGTGTCAGGATTTTTTTTCAGAATATTAATAAGCCTAGTCATCAGCTTGGGAATAAGCTTTGCAATGGTGGTGAATGATTTTTCCGTCTACCAAGAAAATCTCGTTATTAAATATTTAAGAAATTTGTTTGCACTTTCTCTGCAAAATGGCTTGGTAAAAACCATTCCAGAATTAAGCACTATTTTGACTAAACATCTTTATCCCTGGGATGGCCAGGCATTTGTTATGCAAACAGTCAGAGCTAAAATGCAATTTGTTAATGGTCAGGATAAAATTTATCAAAAATTTTATTCGGGTCTCGCCAAACCTGACAAAATGTTTTATCTGGATTATGAAATATTGCCTGATTCTCTCGACTCCGGTTTTGTAGTCCTTGGCCAGATTCATTCATTGTTTTTTAAATCTCAAGAAAAAAACCAAAATCTCATGCGATTGCAGTTAGAGAAACCAAGAATATTTTTAACGTACAAATCGGATAAAGATTTCAATCAAATTGTTGAGCGATTAGCAGTAGCATATAAATTTAACTTAAAGACAAAAAAGCATCTGCTATCGGAATGCAGTAAAAAAGAGATTTGTGTGGTTGATGGGTTTTTTGATGTCAGTTCCTGAAAAAACGCCCCATGAATTTATTATCGACAAAAGGATTTACTTAGGATGTTACAACTCATGAAGAAAAAATTTT
>DATIJV010000031.1:0-15047 GCA_035478255.1 Gammaproteobacteria bacterium | reverse complement strand
TCGACCTTAAAATGTTTTTTCTTCGAAAAATGCTCAACGTACTGGCAAGTACGCCTGCGCTTTTTCGAAGAAAAAACATTTTAATCTCTCGCAAGCTGAGCGCCAACCCTAAAATTGAATGTGGATAAGGCACTAGAGAATTTGACATCGCTTACCGTATGACAGGTGATATTTCAAATGTATGATAAGGAGCAGGTGTTGGGACCGTCCACTCTAATCCTTTCGCACCTTCCCAAACCTGATCACTCAAATGCGCCGTACGTTTACTAAAAGTTGCTTTCAAAACGATATAAAGAAAAATTAATTGTGCGAACCCAAAAATAAATGCACCAATAGTACACAACTGATTAAAATCGGTAAATTGCAATGCATAATCGGGAATACGGCGTGGCATACCTGCCAAACCTAAAAAGTGCATCGGCAAAAATGTCACATTCATGCCAATCACGGACAACCAAAAATGCCATTGCCCCAGTTTTTCATTGTACATATGCCCTGTCCATTTGGGCAGCCAAAAATAAACCGCGGCCAGAATAGTAAACAATGAACCAGAAACCAATACATAATGAAAATGTGCGACAACAAAATAGCTGTCTCGATATTGATAATCGCTCGGCACCAATGCCAGCATTAATCCAGAAAATCCGCCGATGGTGAACATGACAAGAAAACCTAATGCGAACAACATGGGTGTCTCAAAGGTAATGGAACCTTTAAATAAGGTGGCTAACCAGTTAAACACTTTAATGCCGGTTGGCACAGCCACCAGCATGGTCGCATACATAAAGTAAAGTTGTGCAGCAATCGGGGCACCTGTTGTAAACATATGGTGCATCCAGACAACAAAACCCACCACTGCGATCATGACTGTCGCATAGACCATCGCGTGATAACCAAATAATACTTTACGCGCAAATGTGGGGATAATTTCTGAAATCACGCCGAAGCCCGGCAAAATTAAAATATAAACTTCTGGATGACCGAAAAACCAGAATACATGCTGAAACAAAACAGGATCGCCGCCGCCAGCTGCATTAAAAAAACTGGTGTGAAAATGTCTGTCCATCAACATCATAGTGACGCAGCCTGCTAAAACAGGCATCACAGCCAGCAATAAAAACGCTGTGACTAACCAACTCCAGACGAACATCGGTAATTTAAACCAAGTCATACCGGGCGCACGCATGTTAAAGATCGTGACGACAATATTCAGTGAAGCCAAAATGGAAGAAGCTCCCATCAAGTGAATCGAAAAAATAAAAAAATCTGTGGTTTTGGGGCCAAATGTAGTGGATAAGGGAGCATAAAAAGTCCAGCCGAAATCAGGCGCGGGACCACTCATAAACATCGTGCTGAGCAGCATGCTGAAGGCAAAAGGCAGCAGCCAGAAACTCCAGTTATTTAAGCGCGGAAGTGCCATATCGGGCGCACCGATCATCATGGGAATTAGCCAGTTAGCTAATCCTGCCATCGCTGGCATGATGACGCCGAATACCATGATCAAACCGTGGAGAGTTGTCATTTGATTAAAATATTCAGGGTCGAGCAAGACTTTTCCGGGCTCAAATAATTCAACACGAATGACAAGCGCCATGAAGCCGCCAATGAATAACATGATCAAACTGAAATATAAATAAAGCGTGCCAATATCTTTATGGTTGGTAGTAAAAAGCCAACGTTTTATGCCATTGCCAGGACCATGATGATCGTCATGGGCAGCATCATGGTGATGTATTACGGCTTCATTCATGGGTTCACCTCTTTATGCTGCATTGCCCTCACTTTTTTAACATCTCTCGGCTGCACCATCACTGAATATTTACGACGCTTGATAATTTCATCGTTGCCCCAAGCATAACGTGTATAAGTGATGATTTCTGCTAATGTTTTATCATCCATTTGATTGCCAAATGCCTGCATGGCAGTTCCCGGAACACCTGTCAGCACAAATGCAATATTGGCATCAGGCGAACCTGTCACGACACGGCTTTTCTTTAATGGCGGAAAGCTCGGCGGCAATCCTTCTCCATTGGGTTGATGGCACATGACGCAACTTTGTTCATATCCCGCCTTGCCTGCTTTTAAAAGCTGATCGATAGTTTGCGGCTTCAAGTTTGCTTCTTCAAACACACGCATCGCAGCCGGCTGATGGGCTTTGACCCATTGATTGAATTCTTGCTGCGATACCGCTTTAACCACAATCGGCATAAACCCGTGATTAATACCGCACAACTCACCGCACTGCCCTCGATACGTTCCTGGTTGGGTAATATAAATCCAGTTTTCATTGATATAACCTGGAATCGCATCCTGCTTTACGCCCAAATCTGGGACCCACCAGGCGTGAATCACATCATCCGCGGTCACTAATAATCTGACTTTGGTATTGACCGGCACAACAAGCGGATTGTCGACTTCCAGTAAAAACCATTCATCTTTCGGTGCTTTGTTATGAATTTGCTCTTGCGTGGTTGAAAGATTACTAAAGAAGCTGACACCCTGGTCCAGATATTCATATTTCCATTTCCACTGATAACCTGTGACTTTCACCGTCAAGGCTGCATTATCAGTGTTATGAATATGCTGCAATACAATCGTGGCAGGGACCGCTAAAGCAACCAGAATCAGAAAGGGAACCGTAGTCCACAAAATCTCAATCCCTAAATGTTCATGAAAATGAGCAGAAACCGCGCCTTTTGATTTACGAAATTTGATTAACGAATAAATCAGGACACCAAATACAAGAACCCCGATTCCGACGCACACATAAAAAGCTGCCATGTGCAAATTATAAATTTCATGGCTGATCGGCGACACGCCGTAAGGCATATTCAGCCCTAAAGCCGCATGAGCAGCCGTTGCCGTTAAGCAAAGACTGATTAAAACAAAAATTAAAACTAGTAATCGACGCATATAAAACTGCATAGTCACCCTTTATCGCCAGATTAACGCGAAGTAATTAAATCATATTTTTTAAATAACACAAGTATTAAAGTTTGCATTCGAATAAAATAGCTATAAAATGTGGGACAAAAATCTGACGTGACTAAAAGGGATTCTTGTTCGTGAAACAATTTATCGAAAAATTTTTATCAAAAAAACGAAACGTTGTTTTTGCTACGATTGTCGTGGCAGCTATTGGCATATCTATCATTTATACTATTGCGGGCATCAGCAGAAATGTACAACAAATGACTTCTTTGAGCCCGGATGATGTCGACCAGTATTTTCCAACCTATCCGCCTGTCAATACAGCGGGGAAAGATCCTGAATTAATTAAAAAAGGTGAATATCTTGCCAAGGCGGGGGATTGTATTGCCTGCCACACTAACAGTCCGCAAAAAGGCAAAACTTTTGCCGGCGGATTACCAATGCAGACGCCTTTCGGCACAATTTTTTCACCCAATATTACACCGGATAAAGAAACCGGTATTGGCAGTTGGACAGATGAACAATTTATCAAGGCCATGCGTGAAGGCATTTCACCGCATGGTCATTTTTATTATCCGGCGTTCCCTTATCTTTATTTCAATAAAATTACGACTGAAGATTTAAAAGCCTTGAAGGCTTATCTGGACAGCATCCCCGCAGTCAATCAAAAAAACCTTAAAAACAAGATGGTCTGGCCGTTTAACGTGCGTTTATTGCAAGCGCCGTGGCGCTGGATGTTTTTCCATCCAACGGCTGTTTACGAAGGTGTGCCAGAAGCTTCTGAAAAATGGAAACGAGGGGAATATCTGGTGGAAGGATTTGGACATTGCGCGATGTGCCATTCACCTTCTTATAAAATTTTCACCGATAAATTGCCATTGGGTGCCCCGATTCAAAAATTTGATTTGACGGGAAGTAAAATTCAAGGTTATTTGGCACCCAATATTACAAAAGCGAATTTAAATGAAGTATCTGAGCAAGAAATTACTGATGTTTTCCTGAAAGACCGCATGATTGGCGGGGGCCCAGTAGAAGGCCCCATGCTTGAAGTAAACCATGACAGTTTAAGATATTTAACGCCGGAAGATTTATCGGCTATTGCAGTTTATCTGAAATCAGTACAAAGCAAGAGTCCACCCAAACCAACCGGCCCTGCCGCAGGTAAAGCACTTTATGAAAATTACTGTTCGGGCTGCCACGCATCGGGAGCAGGCGGCGCACCTAAATATGGTGATGCCGCGGACTGGACACCCGTTTTAAAAGGCGGAATCAATAAAGTTTATGAAAATGCCATTAAAGGTATTGGCGGCATGCCTGCAAAAGGAACCTGTGTATCTTGTAACGATCAAGATATCAAACAGGCAGTAGACTATATGCTCGTATCTGTGACTGGCCCTGATGGCAAGATTGCAAGTGTTGCCCCTATCAAAAAATTGACGATGGAAGAAGGTAAACTTCTTTACGATC
Organism: Gammaproteobacteria bacterium; assembly: GCA_035478255.1. GTDB lineage: Bacteria > Pseudomonadota > Gammaproteobacteria > DSM-16500 > DSM-16500 > DATIJJ01. The sequence goes on along the minus strand of DATIJV010000031.1, from coordinate 10,649 downwards.
AAAATTGCAGTGTTTGCCATGCAAATGGTTTTCAGCAAGCGCCTAAACCAGGGGACGTAGAAGCATGGAAACCCATGGTCGAGGCAGGTTTCCTCGATACCTACATTAATGTGTTGACAGGACGTAAAGGACATCCGCCTCATGGCGCATGCGCGACTTGTTCTGATGCAGATTTGAAAGCTGCAGTGAAATATATGATGCAGCAGAGTGCACCGGGTAAAGATTATAGTTTATGGTAAAAAATATATACCTCCTTCCCCTTTCCCCTTCCTCCAAACGAAAAGCGCGTTTGGAGGAAGGGGGACGCTCTAATTAAGCACATCTGTATCGAAGCATCCCCCTTCCTCCGGCGTGCTTTTCGCGGGAGGAAGGGGAAAGGGGAAGGAGGTAAACTTAAGAGGTCAGCAAAAATGATTCATAAAAACAAACACTATTATCTGCCCGCACCCAGCAGCTGGCCTTTAAAAGGTTCAATTGCATTGATTTGCACACTGGCAGGTGTGGCCAACTGGATCCATCAAGAATGGTTTGGGCCTTATCTATTCGGATTTGGCTTTCTCATGCTGATCTACATGATCTACGGCTGGTTTGGCATGGTCATCCGGGAAAACCGCGCAGGCACGTTAGACAATGCTCAAGTCGATCGTTCTTTTCGCTGGTGCATGTGCTGGTTTATTTTTTCTGAAGTCATGTTTTTCAGCGCATTTTTCGGCGCATTGTTTTTTGTTCGTGTCATTTCCATTCCGGCATTGAGCGGTTCCGGTTCTCATATCATCAGTCATGTGATGTTATGGCCGAGTTTTACAGCAGGTTGGCCTTCTGCCGCCAATCCTAATCCCAGTCTATTTGTTGCACCAAAATCTATTATGGAAGCCTGGGGAATTCCTGCCATCAACACTTTGATACTGCTCACAAGCGGCGCGACGATTACGCTGGCACATTGGGCTTTATTGAAAAATCGTTATAAAACTATGCTGACAGGGCAGATTCTGACGATTTCATTAGGTATTAGCTTTTTATATTTTCAGGCACATGAATATACAATTGCTTATTTGCAAAAAGGTTTGACCCTGGGCTCAGGGATTTATGGAACAACATTTTTTATGTTGACAGGTTTCCACGGCTTGCACGTAACGATCGGAACAATTGGATTGTGCGTCATTTTATATCGTATGTTTCGACGGGATTTTAATACTCATAACCATTTTGCATTTGAAGCGGTATCTTGGTATTGGCATTTTGTGGATGTGGTGTGGTTATTGCTGTTTGTTTTTGTTTATTGGTTATAGGGTCTAAGTGTTTGTCGATTTTTTAAAGTGTATCCATCTGATATTGACCTTAGGCTTATTGGGCTCAACCTTTGTTTGCCTGATCTTGGTAAGCTTCAGAAAATCTGCTTTTCTTAATCTTCAAGATGATACGATCACGTTACTCAACCAGATAATGCTCTGGCTATTGGTATTTGCTATTTTGACGGGCACGTTATTGATTTATCCGAAACACTTTACATTTCACACACCATGGGTACAGGCGGCTTATCTTTTTGTATTTTTAAGCGGCATGTTACTTTCTATACTGATTGTTTTTAGAAAAAAACGAAGATGGCGATGGATATGGGGAATGAGCTATGGATTGTTGATTATCATGCTGGTCTGTGTGGTGCATGATGCCATCACGAAGACGAGTTTTTTATGTTAAACTTATCCAATAACCTAAAAGGTATTGCAATGCTTTATATCTATTTGAAAATATTCCACATTTTAAGCGCTTCCTGCGTGCTGGCCAGCATTGTATACAGTTTTCACTTATGGCGCTCAATTCACGCCTATAATCTGGCAGCCATCTCAGACCGCATACAAAAACAAACCTCACTCATCATCATCCCTTTTGCCGTATTACAACTCGCGACCGGCTTTACCATGATCAGCCTCCAACGCTATAATTGGCATCAATTTTGGATGGGTGGCAGCGTGATCAGTTTTATTACCGCAATCGCCAGCTGGTTTGGTTTCATCTATTTTTTATTGCTCTCACAACAAGCCGCTGTTTCCTTGCATAAACATACACAACAACCTCGCTATCGCCGTCATCAATCACTCATGCTCCTCATCTGTGGTTTAGGTTTATTGAGCATGATATTTTTTATGGCGAACAAAATCGGATAATTTTAGAACAATGAGCTTAAACATTCATGACCTTGCATTTTCACGCAATCACGAAATATTATTTCGCAATATTCATTGCACACTGTCTTTGGGAGAATGCCTGGAAGTTCGCGGTGCCAATGGATCAGGAAAATCCACATTTTTAAGGATTATCGCAAGTTTAATCATGCCTGAAACAGGTGTAATACAATGGATGGGAAAAAATATTTCGCAGCAAGATGATTACCCTGGACAAATCAGTTATCTGGGTCATCAAAATGGAATAAAACCTTATCTAACCGTTTATGAAAACCTTAAATTAAACTGTGCTTTGACCCACAAAAAAATTCCTGGAAACACGTTAATTCAGATATTAAATCAATTAAATCTGGCTGAAGTCCAAAACACTCCCGCAATCTATTTATCCGCAGGACAAACCCGTCGTCTCGCTTTATCGCGTTTATATCTGACCGATGCGCGCTTGTGGATTTTAGATGAACCTACGACTTCTTTAGATAGTTTCGGGCAGAATTTATTGACAGATTTACTGACCCAGCATCTCACCCAGGATGGCATCGCGATCATCGCAACCCATCATGATCTCTCGTTAAAAAATTCGAGAAAAACACTGCATTTGCAAGAAGCTGCCCATGTTTAATCTTATTTACTACGAAATTCAGACCACACTGCGCCAAGCCTATTCTTGGGCAACTCCTCTCTTATTTTTTGTAATAGTCGTGACACTTTTTTCACTCGCAGTCGGGCCGGATGAGTCATTACTCAAAAAAATCTCTCCCGAAATTATCTGGGTTGCAGCGTTGCTCGCAATTTTATTATCTATTGGAAACCTTTTTCAGATGGATGCAAAAGAAGGCTCGCTGGATTTAATGCTGTTAAGCCCTTATCCCCTGACCTTGCTGGTCTTATGCAAACTCATCAGCCATTGGCTCACACATTGCCTGCCTCTCATCTTAATTAGCCCGATTTTGGGATTTTTGCTACACTTGTCGCCCTATGAAGAATATGCGCTCATCATCAGTTTATTGCTGGGAACACCTGTCCTGGTTCTGCTGGGCGCTATCGGCGCTGCATTGATCGTAGGAATTCAAAGTCATGGTTTACTGTTACCTGTTTTGATCATGCCTTTATATATTCCAGTTTTAATTTTTGGAACAGGCACATTGATGGCAGCCGGAGCCGAACAACCCATAATGGGTTATTTCGCTATTCTAGCGGCACTCATGTTATTAAGCTTTGCTTTCGCGCCTTTTCTGACAGGAATCGCATTGCGAATTGGAGTCAATCAATAAATGTGGGAATGGTTAAAACAAAATTTTTTATCGCCAAAAAAATTCTATGCGAGCACAACACCGTTATTGCCCTGGTTTGCCATCGGGTTTGTAATTTGTGTTAGCTACGGCTTGATTGGCGGATTATTTCTGGCTCCTCCCGATTATCAGCAAGGCGATGGATTTCGCATTATTTACGTACATGTTCCGAGCGCATTTCTCTCGATGATAATTTATCTCACTATGGCAATCGCTGCATTGATCACTCTGGTTTGGCGAGTCAAAGTTGCAGCAATTTGTATGTCATGCAGCGCACGCATCGGCGCTTGGTTTACTTTTCTAGCTTTGGTTACCGGCTCAATTTGGGGCAAACCGATGTGGGGTACATGGTGGATTTGGGATGCACGCCTGACCTCTGTCTTAATTTTATTTTTTCTGTATTTAGGTTTTATCGCTTTACAATCAGTCATTGCAGATTTGCAAAATCGAGAACGCGCAAGTGCAGTCATGGCCATTGTCGGCGTAATTAATTTGCCGATCATTCATTATTCTGTGATTTGGTGGAATACACTGCATCAAGGCCCAACAATCAGTCAATTTGCAAAACCTTCTATCGCACCTGACATGTTACATCCTTTGCTTGCGATGATTGCAGCTTTTATGTTTTTTTATGGATGGATTTTATTGTTACGCATGCGTAATCAAATTTTATTACGCGAAACGAAAAGTCAATGGGTACAAGAGGTTCTTGCACAATGAATATTCATGATTTATTTACTATGGGCGGCTATGGTTGGTATGTATGGTCAGCATTCAGCATAACATTTTTTGTATTGGGTTTTAATTTATTTCTTTTCGCATATGAAAAAAAACAGATTAAAAAAAATCTTCGACATCAGCAGAAAATATGTAAATGAATCGCAAACAAAAATTAAGATTAACAGGGATAACGATTATACTCATCATTCTATGCGCAGCAATAACGTTAATTCTCTATGCATTAAAACAGAATATTAATTTGTTTTACACACCCACGCAATTATTAAGCGCTCATCTTCTGCCAAATCAAATCGTACGTATTGGCGGTTATGTCAAAAAACAAAGTGTTCATTATGATAATTCAGGAACGCATGTTACATTTTTTATTACAGATCAAAAAAATAATTTGCAGATAGATTATCATGGTGTGCTGCCGAGCCTGTTTCGCGAAGGTCAAGGAATTGTCGTAACAGGAAAATTTATTAATTCAAAAATTTTACTGGCTGATCAGGTTCTCGCAAAACATGATGAAAAATACCTCCCGTGGCCATTGGCAAAAGAATTAAAATCAGGAGAAAAAAATGATACCTGAGTTAGGAAATTTTGCGATTATTCTCGCATTATGTTTTGCAATCATTCAAGGAGCGGCGCCGCTCAGAATTTTCAAGCATGAAAACATTTCGCATCAATTAAGCAGAACAGCAGCTGTCGGACAATTTATTTTTTTGAGTTTCGCGATGATTTGTTTGATCGCGAGTTTTATCAACGATGACATGAGTGTCATTTATGTGCGCGAACATTCGCATACACTTTTACCCTTTATTTATCGTGTAGGAGCTGCATGGGGCGGCCACGAAGGTTCACTGTTGTTATGGTGTTTGATTTTGGCCGCGTGGACATTCACATTTATTTTATTTGCCGATAAAAAACTGTCTTCCATTTCCCGCTCACACATCATTATGATTTTGGGTTTTATCAGTTGTGGATTTATTTTATTTTTGTTGATGACATCCAATCCTTTTCAACGTGATTTTCCAAAAACATTCATTGCAGGAAATGATTTAACTCCTATTTTGCAAGATCCAGGACTGATTTTTCATCCGCCGATGTTGTACCTGGGTTATGTGGGATTTGCAATTGGGTTTGCATTTGCGATTTCCGCATTAATTGAAGGTAAACTAAGTGCGGAATGGGCGCGCGCTTGTCGTCCGTGGATCATATTGCCCTGGTCTTTTTTAAGTTGCGGAATTGTACTGGGAAGTTGGTGGGCTTATCGCGAATTAGGCTGGGGCGGCTGGTGGTTTTGGGACCCCGTTGAAAATGCATCATTATTGCCATGGTTATCCGCAACAGCACTGCTGCATAGTTTAATTGTGAGTGAAAAACGCCAATGCTTCAAAGGCTGGACTTTGCTGCTCGCAATCATCACATTTGCATTAAGCTTGCTTGGAACTTTTTTAGTGCGCTCAGGCGTATTAGTTTCTGTCCATGCTTTTGCAAATGATCCCACTCGCGGAATTTTTCTTTTGTGTTATCTTGCACTCATTATTGGCAGCGCGTTTTTATTGTATGGGATACGCATCAAAGATTTTTATCAGGCACCGCAATTTGAACTTCTATCGCGTGAAACATTTTTATTGTTAAACAGTGTCGTGTTGCTAACGGCTGTTTTTACTATTGTAATTGGAACACTTTATCCTATTATCCTCGATGCACTGAATCTTGGAAAAATTTCCGTAGGCGAGCCGTATTTTAATACAGTTTTTATGCCGATTATTTTACCGTTGTTGTTATTGATGGGATTTGCGCCTCATCTTTCCTGGAAACAGCAAGCCATAATAGATTTAATTAAAAAATTATGGATAACAATTTTATCAAGTTTGATGATTGCTGTTCTTGTTCCAAAACTTCTAGGCTTTCAATTTTACTGGCTCAGTTTGTTTGGAATATTTTTTGCAGTCTGGATTATTTTGGCAACATTACAATACGCTTATTTGTTATGGAAATCGCGAAAACATGTTGAACTGCAACATGCATCGATGATTGTTGCACACATGGGTATCGCCATTCTTGCCTTAGGCGTAACAGTCAATAAATCTTATAGCACAGAGCGCCAAGTTAAAATTTTGCCGGGAGAAAATATATCACTTGCAGGATATCAATTTACTTTTGTGAATATTGATGAAAAACGCGGTGCAAATTATGAAGCTGTCATTGCAACATTTGATGTACAAAAAAATAATAATGTGCCAGAAAAACTGGAAGCCGAACAGCGTATTTATAAAAGCAATCAGGAAACATTGAGCAAGCCTGGAATTTTAGTCAATCCATTTCGTGATCTTTATCTGGCTTTGGGAAATGGATTTCCAGATGGCGGCTGGTCTGTTCGTATTTATTATAAACCTTTTGTACGCTGGATTTGGGCCGGTGGGTTTTTATTATTAATCGGCGGTTTTTTATCTTTATTAAATTATTGGAAAAAACGCGATGCAAAATATCTTTAAGAAAATTTGGTTTATTTTACCGTTAATAATTTTTATTTTTATTTTTGGATTATTGTGGCGAGGGTTAAGTTTACATCCTGCTCAAATTCCTTCGCCATTGATTGGTCAATCTGCGCCGGATTTTGCATTGCCCACTTTATTTGATGAGAAAAAAATTACAACAACCCATGATTTGTTAGGACATGTGACACTTGTGAATGTTTGGGCGAGCTGGTGTGCAGCGTGCACGGAAGAGCAGGCAACTTTGCTGCAGCTTGCAAAAAGTGAATCTGTTTTCTTTTATGGTTTAAATTATAAAGATGATATACAAGATGCTAAAAAATGGTTAAGAACCTATGGAAATCCCTATCAAATTATTGCTGTGGATCAAAGAGGGACTGCTGCGATTGACTGGGGTGTGTATGGAACACCGGAAACATTTGTATTAGATAAAAAAGGTGTGATTCGTTTTAAAAAAATCGGGCCGATTGATGAGGCAAGCTGGGAAAAAGATTTTAAACCTCTTATTGAAAAATTGCGGAAAGAAATAACATGAAGATTTTTTTTACGATAGGATTGATACTCATTCCTTTGCAATTATTTGCAGCAAAAGATTTTTACCCATTTGATCGTGCAGCAGACCAGCAGCGGTTTGTTACACTGACTTCGCAATTGCGTTGTCTGGTTTGTCAAAATCAAAATCTGGCTGAATCAAATGCGCCATTGGCTTCTGATTTACGACAGCAGATTTATCAACATATTCAACAAGGGCAATCCGACAGGCAAATTGTAGATTATCTTGTTGCAAGATATGGAGATTTTATTTTATATAAACCGCCAGTGAATGCGGCAACGCTGGGGTTATGGTTAAGCCCGCTGGTTTTTTTTCTGGCAGGTGTTTTGTATTTATTATTTTATATTCGTAAAAAAACATTGAGATTTATATGTTAATTCTTTATAGTTTATTAGGATCTATGTTAATGGGAAGTGTTTTTTTGCTTGCCCTGCCTTTTATTGCAACACGTTCAGTTTTATCTAACTATTTTTTGTTGTCTGCATTATTTGTTATTTTATTTTCATTAAGTTTTTATTTTATGAATGATGATCAGGCAGCAATAAAACAATGGCTTGTGCGAGGAGAAAAACATTATCGTCTTCAGCAAGAAGTGGATAGATTAGGTGGTTTTGCTGGGATTGTTAATCAGATTAAAAAGAAATTAGCGGTAAATCCTGATGATGCGGATGGTTGGTTTATTCTGGGGAAATTATATTTGGCAAATCAAGATTATCTGGAAGCAAAAGAAGCATTGGGAAAAGCACATAAGTTGCGGCCGGATGATTTGCAGATAAAACATTTTTATGATGTTGCGAGTAGTACACTGTAACATTTTTCTCGTTAATCTATTGGAAGAATTTTATGAATATATCAAAATTATTTTTTACTTTATTTGCGGGAATGACGTTTTACTCAACCCTATCCTTAGCTATGCCTCAAGAAGCTGATAAAATTTCTTCTTCTCGCTGGAACTACGTTGGAAAGCCTGATTTTATAGGCAATAAAAGCCTGGGTTATTTAGGACTCAAAACTTATAGCATGGCAGTGACTTCAAATGGGATTCCTTACTTGGCAATTTTATTTGAAACTAATCGTAGAAATTTTCAAATATTAGCAACTCAATATAATCCTGTCACGCATCAATGGGACTCTCTAAAAAATTTCAGCACTTATTCAATGAATAATATCAATATTGCTGTTGATCCTGCTGGTGTTCCCTATATTGCTCATATTGGTAATGGAAAACAGATTGTCGTTATGAAATACGATATGCAGCAACAACAATGGGTTTCTCTGGGCAGCGTTGCGAGTACGTCTGGTGTTTTTGATTTGGGGCTTAAAATAATTTTTGATCAGGCTGGAGTTCCTTATCTGATATATGGAACCAATTCAAAAAAAATATTTGTGATGAAATATACTGGCAAAGCATGGCTGCCAATACAAAAATACATTTCTCCGCAGGGAGAAATTATTGGTAATCCCAAAATGGTGATTACTCAAACAGGAAAGATCTATATAGCGTTTATTAGCACGAATGGTCAGTATCAATCTATTAAAGTAGCGACATTAACAGATAAAGGTTGGCAGTTAGTCGCGAAAGAGGGTTTGCCGAGTTTTGCTTCTTATTCTGGCTCACTCAATGATCAACCCATTAGTCTAGCGCTTGATAATAATGGAAATCCTTATTTGGCTTACATCGATTTTTCTTTTTTACAAGCAGCATCTCTTATCAAATTTTCAGGCAAGGCATGGAAACCTGTTGGAAAATACAATTTCACTCCAGCATTTGTCAAAGAAATAAACTTAGTTCTCGATTCCCATAATACACCTTATCTTGCTTTCACCTATCTCAACGATACTTTTTTAACACGCGGTTTAATGAAATTTGATGGCAAAGACTGGATAAATGATGCTTCTCTACAACCGCTTAGCCCGACAGATAATTTGATGCGTTTATTTTTTAAAATGACTCCAGATAATAAACTTTATTTAGGATATGGTCGCTGTGTTAATAAAGCGCGCGATGATTGCTCAATGAATGTTTTGAATAGACAGTATATCTAACCTGAGTTATCTAAATTATATGCAATCTAGACATATAGGAAATGGGATTGGCTCTGCTGCAGGATTTGCATGGCCTCCTTTTGGACTTTTATCCGGCGCGCTTAGCTTAAGCTCTGCTGTAATTTCTTCTCAAACTCTTTTTTTGTTGGCTAGCATATGTTCCGGGTCATTTTTGTTAGTATTACCTTTTGTTTTTTATTATTCTTATTCACAGAATAAAAATGAAAAAATATTATTAAAAAAAACTTTAGCAAAAAAACAAACTGCGTTGTGTCATGCACTATTTGACTATTTTCTTGAATTATCAAAGCAATATTTACGACATCATCATTCACTCGATCATGGGTTTGATTTATTTGTAACAAAAACCTGCAGCCATTCTTTGCCAAATGTTTTAACTAAACCTTTCATCCCGGTTTTTAAAAAAATTATTGCTGATAAAGAAAATTTATCAGTTGTTAAAAGCCGTTTTGATAAATCGCCGCCCGTTTTATTACGGCCCCAACATTCTGAGATGAATTTATGGAGCAAAATAACAAGTGTTGCAATAGGCTTTATTGGTGGCTGCGGATCTGTTGCAGGCTGTTCAGCTGGGCTGCTTGGAATGTTACTTTCATTAGGATTACTTGCTGGATTTGCTGCTTTACCTTATTTATATATAGCAGGTTTTGGTGCTGGACTACTTTATGGCGTGGCCATGTCCATATCATCCTTCAAATCTGCCGAAAAAAAACATCAAAAACAGCAATTAATTGACAGTCATGAATCAACAATTCAGAAGGTAACAGAAGAAATAAGATCTTTAAACTATACAGCTTTCCAAGCTAGTCAACAGAATAATCATGCTCCACAAACAGCTGCTAAAAAAGCTAAGCTATCAAGACAGAAAGTTCAACAACTGCTGCCTGAACAGAATAATCATGCTCCACAAACAGCTGCTAAAAATGCTAAGCTATCAAGACAGAAAGTTCAACAACTGCTGCCTGATGCGAGTAACAAAAGTAAATTCTTCCAGCCGCCACCCTCTCCCTCAATCTGTAGCGCGGATCGAAAGCAGGATGACCCGCAAATGATGAATAATCCCAAGATTACGCAGGGCACCCCTCCTAGTTTCGCTTTTTTACCTCCTTCCCCTTTCCCCTTCCTCCACAAAAAGCGTGTGGAGGAAGGGGGACGTTCTAATTCAGCGCATCTGTATCGGAGCGCCCCCCTTCTCTCCACAAAAAGCGCGTTTAGAGGAAGGGGGACGTTCTAATTCAGCGCATCTGTATCGGAGCGTCCCCCCTTCTCTCCACAAAAAGCGCGTTTAGAGGAAGGGGGACGTTCTAATTCAACGCATCTGTATCGGAGCGTC
>DATIJV010000030.1:0-7079 GCA_035478255.1 Gammaproteobacteria bacterium | reverse complement strand
CGCAATGACGCATTAGATTTAAGCTCACGCCATTGACCGAATGCTTACGATAATCTATTTTACAATTTGATAAAACGTCTCATCTTTTTTTATCATACCTAATTCCTGGCGCGCGCGTGATTCAATCGCATCCTGATTTTTTTGTAATTGCTGCACTTGCAAACGCACCAATTCATTGCGCTGTTTGAGTTTGTCATTTTTTGATTGTTCAACCGCTAATTGTTTTTTTAATTGCGACATTTCCCGAATGCTGCCCGGCCCAATCCATAAGCGATACTGAAAAAAAACCAGTACGCCGAATAAAAGAAAAATCCATAGATTAAACCGGGAAAATTTCATGAATGCGCCATTTTAAGCAAACAGGAAAATTTCTCAAAAATTTTATCTCCTGCATAAATTCCATTTTTTCCTAATTCACTCGCAATATGTAATAAACGATTATATTTTGCGACTCGATCAGAACGACACAACGATCCTGTTTTGATTTGTCCAGCATTCGTTCCTACAGAAAGATCTGCAATCGTCGTATCTTCTGTTTCACCTGAACGATGCGAAACAATCGTATTATAACCCGCTTTTTTCGCCATCTCGATTGCAGCAAGTGTTTCAGATAACGTGCCAATTTGATTCGGTTTAATTAAAATCGCATTTGCAATTTGCTGACTGATTCCGGTTTTTAAAATTTCAGTGTTTGTTACAAATAAATCATCGCCGACCAACTGGATTTTTTGTCCGAGCTTTTTCGTTAAAATCGCCCAACCATCCCAATCATTTTCTGCCATGCCGTCTTCAATGCTGATAATTGGATAACGATCAACAAGATCTAATAAATAAGCAGAAAATTCCTGGCTCGATAAATTTTTTCCTTCGGCTTTTAGCTGATATTTCCCTTGATGATACAGTTCATTGCTCGCGACATCCAAACCCAGATAAATATCTTTTCCGGGTTGATAACCTGCCTGTTCTATTGCCTGCAAAATAATTTCAAGCGCTGCTTCATTACTTGGCAAATTCGGTGCAAAACCGCCTTCATCACCCACACTCGTACTTAAATGACGATCATGCAAAATTCGTTTTAAATGCTGAAATATTTCGGTGCCATAACGCAAGGCATCAGCAAAAGTCGAGGCACCCACTGGCAAAATCATAAATTCCTGAATATCGAGATTATTATCGGCATGTGCTCCGCCATTAATAATATTCATCATGGGAACAGGCAACAAAAAAGAATTTTCATTATTGAGATAACGATACAATGGCATATTTTTTTCAGCCGCTGCAGCTTTAGCAGAAGCGAGAGAAACAGCTAATAATGCATTCGCACCTAAACGTTCTTTAGTTGATGTTCCATCGAGATGAATGAGTCTTTCATCCAACTGTTTTTGATCCATCACATCTGTATTTTCCAATGCTTTGGAAATTTCACCATTAATCGCTCTTACCGCTTTTAAAACACCTTTACCTAAATAACGGTGCATATCTTTGTCGCGCAATTCCAGTGCTTCTCTTGAACCCGTCGAGGCCCCAGATGGAACAGCTGCACGTCCTGATTGACCGGATTTTAAAATAACTTCTGCTTCAACAGTTGGGTTCCCGCGAGAATCCAGAATTTCCCAGGCTTTGATTTCTCTGATTTGTGTCATGTTTATATTTCCAAAACTGTTTTAACAAATGGTATGGTTAATTTACGCTGTGCTGCAAGCGAAACTTTATCTAAGGCATCTAACGCTGCAAATAATGTCGACATATGCCTCGGACAATGCGTCAAAATAAATTTTCCAACTTCTTCTGACAAAGTCATGCCGCGTCGTTCTGCACGCATTATTAATATTTGTAATTTTTCCGCATCCGTCAATAATTGCAATTGAATGACAATCCCCCACGATAACCGCGAAACCACATCAGGTAAAATAAATCCGGCCGATTTAGGCGCCATTTTTGCTGTGACAATCAATTGTCCGCCCGCATCCTGAATGCGGTTATACGCATGAAAAACTGCTTCTTCCCACGCGGTTTTTCCTGCAATCAAATGCACATCGTCAATACAAATCAAATGACGTGATTCCAATCCTTCAAATACATCGGGTGAAAAATCAATTAAACTCGCCAGAGGAAGATAAACTGCACTAAGCCCTTGTTGATGTGCTTCGTGACAACATGCTTGCAATAAATGCGTACTTCCCTGCGCGCCTGCTCCATAAAAATAAATGACACGTTCGCCTAGACCCTGCGCCGATTTTTTTAATTCTTGCACAAGCAGCGAATTAGGCCCTGCAAAATAATTAGCGAAAGTTGCTTCATCTTTTAAGCCGACTCCTAAAGTCAGCTGATTAATCAAATTATGTTTCATCGATATAATTTACTGCTGCGATAACGTGAATGAAGAAAACGCGCCAGTACCATAATGACAGACGCGACTGGAAGCGCTAACAATACTCCAAAAAATCCAAATAATACACCGCCTGAAAGTACCGCAAAAATAACAGCTACAGGATGCAGACCGATGCGATCACCCACTAATTTCGGTGTAATAAACATGCCTTCTACTGTTTGGCCTACAATAAAAAGCAATAACACTTGAACAACAGAGACACTGGAATGAAACTGAATATAGGCTGCAATACTCGCGCTCACGACACCCATAATAATTCCTAAATAAGGAATAATGCTCAACATCCCAACCATCACACCAATCACCAATCCAACTTGCAAACCAATTAATGACAAACCAATAGAATAATAGGTTCCGAGTATCAACATGACCATCAGTTGTCCGCGGAAAAATGCACCTAACACTTCATCGCATTCATTTAAGAGTTTCATGATAGTCGGTTCATATTTTCGCGGTAATAATCCGTGTATTCCATCGACAACTTTTTTCCAGTCATATAAAAGATAAAATGTAACGACAAAAATTAAAATGAGATCAAGCATCCAATGCAGCAATTGAAACCCGGAATGTAAAACGGTTTTTACAATCCAACCTGCTAAACCGCCTGCTTTCAGCCAGTTTTGTGTAATCTCGGATTTAATCGAAGCGGTATTGAGTAATTCCTGATTGTTAAAATATTCTTTAAGCGATGGAACAGCAGTATCTTGAATCCAGGTCAGAAAATCAGGAAATGCAGTAACGAGTTTTTCAATTTGTGTTTGAATCAGGGGAATGACTAACAAAATTAATAAAGTGATCGCTATAAACAGTAAAGAGAAAACGACAATAACAGCGAGAATTCTCGGCAAATGTAAGCGCATCAACAAATTCACCGTGGGATTAACGAGATAAGCTAACAACATACCGATCAGGAAAGGAGTTAATATCGGCGCAAGTAAATAAAGCAAGACAAAAAATATTATTCCCAAAAAAACCACAAAAAATTTATTCATATTAATGGTTCCATTGATAAATGAATTCAGACTGATTCCCCTCTCCCGTCATGAGAGTTAATTTTTTTTCTACAATCAATGCTTTTTCAAAAGATTCTTTTGTTCCACGCAAACTGATTCGCAATATGATTGCATCTCCGCTGACTTGTTCTAATTGAACATCTGCAACTGGCGTTAAATGTTTAATGTAATTCATCACTTCTACAAAATCACCCGCTTCTGGCACATGAATTATTTTTACAATAAAACTGGATTGCACTGTGTTTGCAACTACGGTTGCAAAGCGCCCAGCCAGTGCAGTGCCGACATGGTCTGTCATGGCAGTGAAAATATCAGGCAGTGTGTTTCCGGTAATATTCCATCCCCACTGATCATTACCCAAAACAAGTTTCCATTGCGTATTATATTTTCCCGAATCTTGCGTAATTCGCCCAATTAAAATAGCATCACTTTCATAACGCTTTGCTGCAGCCATTAATTTAGGAATATTCGTCGAGATAATATCGTTCACCGCTATCTGTCCCAGATCTTCAACATCCAACGCAGGAAAAATAACCGGCACACCGCGCCGCTCGGCGCTGAATTTTAACATCGATGAAATATTTCCTCCTGAATCGGCACCGATCATTTCTGCAGGATGACCAGGAATTTCATAGTCCAGCCAAATGATTAATAAAGGCCGATTTTGTCCCCAAATAGGTACACTGGTGTCGCGTAAAATTTTATTTATGGCTTCTGGATCAAAATTCAATTGCAATAAATACGGCGTCGTTTCGCCCGGCAAATGGGTTGTCGGAACGTAACTAAATTCCTGCATTAAATCGCGCGCTTTGCCAAGATAGGTTTTAATTTGGGGATTGTTCAGTGTGTCATTGTTACCGCTTACTTTCACTAATACTTGCGCCAGCGCCTGACTGGCGAGTCGATTGCGCTCGGGTTCAGATTGAGATTTGGCAGGTACGCTGCCTTGATATAAAGATGTTACTCGTATTCCCAGCGCCGCATTGGCACTGCAAAGAAAAATCAGGAGTAACATAATGGTTTTTTTCATTTTTCACCTTAAACATAAGCTTTAGCAGGTTATTATACCCAGACTTTTAAAATTTTCTTCCCATTTTTGCATTAATGCTTGCATTTCTGTTAAAATAATGGTCATATACACACTACGAAGTTTTTATACTCAATATTGCTACCCTTCCAAAATTCATGGTTACTTTTAGGCAGGGTCACTTGCCTAAACACTTCATACCAAACGAGCCAGCCTTTCAGTCTCATGGCGAGATTGCGTGGTTTCGTACCTTATTTATTTTCAAGAACCAGAACGAGGAATATTTTCATGACGTTTGAACAATTAAATTTAAATTCTCAAATTACTAAAGCGCTCGCTATATGCGGTTATACGAAGCCCACTCCCATTCAAGCCAAATCAATTCCAGAGATTTTGCTGGGGAAAGATATGGTCGCCTCCGCACAAACTGGAACAGGAAAAACCGCGGCATTTGTTTTGCCCGCACTACACCGTTTAGCCACTATCCGAAAAACAGGCAGCACACCGCGCGTTTTGATTCTCACACCGACACGTGAGCTGGCCGTCCAAATTACAGAAGCCGTCGCTAAATATGGTAAATTTTTACGTTGTAATATTGTGAGTCTCGTGGGGGGTATGCCTTATCGCCAACAATTACGCGGGTTAGCGCGAACAATTGATATCATCGTCGCAACACCCGGACGTTTAATGGACCATATGAGCAATAACCGCTTGAATTTATCTGACATTGAAATGTTAATTCTTGACGAAGCGGACCGTATGCTGGACATGGGATTCATCAATGATGTTAAAAACATTGCAAGTGCAATGCCTAAAAGCCGTCAAACGCTTTTATTCAGCGCAACCGTTGATAGTCGATTGACGCAAATTATCCAACAATTTCTGAAAGATCCTGTTCGTATTGAAATCGAAACAGAAAAAATGGCGCCTGCCAAAATTTCTCAAGAATTATATCTTGCAGATAACCCGCAACATAAAATGAAATTATTGATGCATTTGGTTAAAAATCACAAAATCTTTAAAGGGATTATTTTTTCTGGAACAAAAATAAATGCGGACCGACTAGCAGATGAGCTGGATGCGCAAGGTTTTGCAGCAGCTCCCTTGCATGGTGATTTAAAACAAAGTTTGCGTACGCGTACACTGGAACAATTACGCCGCGGCAAAATCCAATTTTTAGTCGCAACAGATGTGGCTGCGCGCGGGATTGATATTCAGGATATTACTCATGTCATTAATTTTGATTTGCCGAAATTTTCTGAAGATTATATTCATCGTATTGGTCGAACAGGCCGCGCGGGGCGTGATGGAATAGCGATCTCCCTCGCATTACCGAGCGATGGGCGGCATATTCAGCGTATTGAGCGGATATTACGCCAAACTCTGGAACGTAAAACTGTTGAAGGATTGGAGCCTAAGAAACAATTAACAAACTCGAATCGTCCGGGACAAAATCGCGGCCAGGGACGCGGGAAACCGATGCCGCAAAACAAGAAGAAATATCATAGTAAAAAACGTAATGAACGAAGCGCTCGCCCATCGACTGAACGAAGCGCTCGCTCATCGGCTGAACGAAGCACTCGCCCATCGACTGAACGAAGCGCTCGCTCATCGGCTGATCGAAGCACTCGCTCATCGGCTGAACGAAGCACTCGCTCATCGGCTGAACGAAGCACTCGCTCATCGGCTGATCGAAGCACTCGCTCATCGACTGAACGAAGGGCTCGCTCATCGGCTGAACGAAACGCTCGCTCATCGAAAGAAGGGCGAAATGATCGATTTGTGAGCAAAAAACCTTTTCATCATAAACAAAATGGCAAGCCTCAGCATAAAAAAAGAGACTAAAGTAGATTTTTTTTATTGATTGTAATATATTGATTGTTAGGCAGATGTTGAAAACCAACCTTAGACGGAGGCAGCATTACTGCTGAATAACATGCTAATAAAATCACAATTAATTGCAGAAATCAGTAAAAAACTCACCCATCTTTCTGAAAAAGATATTGCTCTCGCCATCAATAGTATCATTGAACAAATGAGTGATATCTTGAGTCATGGTGGGCGAATTGAAATTCGTGGATTTGGGAGTTTTTGTTTGCATTATCGTCCGCCGCGTAAAGCGCATAACCCGAAGACCGGTGAAAAGCTGGTTACGAACCCTAAATATGCTGTGCATTTTAAGCCGGGCAAAGAGTTAAGAGAACAAGTGAATGCAAATCGCAATGTTCCATTGCAAGATGAAATGGATACGAGCGATGCGGATGATACGGAATAATTTGATGTAGTACCCGTATAACGGCCGTAGGGTGGGCAAAGGCAGCTTCACCGCCGTGGCCCACCACACCTCTTTATGCCATAAGCGCTAACCTAAGTGTAAAAACTCGTTTAGAGCGTTATCTAATGAAACTGATTCAGCCCCATGGGTTGTCATCCCGGAATTTACTCACTCTTAATTCGCGCTTTTCGCGAATTTAGAGTGAGTTAATGTCCGGGATCCACCCAAATGATAAGGGTAGATCCCGGGTAAGTATTCGGTGGCAATCGCACGTTTCTTTATTTTGTTGACCTCCTTCCCCTTTCCCCTTCCTCCAAACGAAAAGCACGTTTAGAGGAAGGGGGACTCTTCGATACAGATGTGCTTAATTAG
>DATIJV010000029.1:0-2940 GCA_035478255.1 Gammaproteobacteria bacterium | reverse complement strand
CTTCGATACAGATGCGCTTAATTAGAGCGTCCCCCTTCCTCTAAACGCGCTTTTCGTTTGGAGGAAGGGGATAGGGGAAGGAGGTCAAAATAAAGAACTACGATATAGCTCCATGATTCGTTCCACCTACCGTTAGCGCATCAATCCGCAGCGTCGGCTGCCCTACACCCACTGGCACGCTTTGCCCATCTTTCCCGCACACACCAATCCCGGAATCCAGCTGCAAATCATTCCCGACCATCGAGACTTTGGTCAATACATCCGGGCCATTTCCGATTAAAGTTGCTCCTTTTACGGGTTGAGTCACTTTCCCATTCTCAATCAAATAAGCTTCGCTCGCTGAAAATACGAATTTTCCTGAGGTAATATCAACCTGCCCGCCGCCAAAATTCACGGCATAAATTCCTTTTTTTACAGAGGCAATTATTTCTTCAGGATGCGATTTTCCAGGCAGCATATAAGTATTGGTCATGCGCGGCATAGGTGTATGCGCGTAAGATTCACGCCTGCCATTTCCGGTCGATTGCATTCCCATTAATCGTGCGTTGCGTTTATCCTGGATATAGTTTCGCAAAATACCATTTTCAATGAGCACCGTACGTTGAGTGGGAACACCTTCATCATCTACATTCAATGAACCGCGGCGATTGGGTAAAGTTCCATCGTCTACCACCGTGCATAATGGCGAGGCAACAACCTGGCCTATTCTGCCGCTGAATACAGAAGTTCCTTTACGATTGAAATCTCCTTCCAATCCATGTCCGACCGCTTCATGCAGTAGCACACCCGGCCAGCCCGGGCCTAATACAACCGGCATAGTGCCAGCAGGCGCATCAATCGCTTCGAGATTAACTAAAGCTTGTCTGACCGCTTCGCGCGCGTAATTTAAAGCAAAATCGTTTTCCACAAAATATCGATAATCATAACGACCTCCGCCGCCTGCATAACCTGACTCGCGCCGTCCATTTTGTTCAACCACCACACTGATATTCAAACGTACTAACGGGCGAACATCCGCTGCGAGATGTCCATCACTTGCCATCATCAAAACTGTTTCATATTCTGCGGCCAAACTCACATTGACTTGAATCACACGCGGATCGAGTTTCCGTGCATACGCATCCATGCGCTGTAATAAGGCAATTTTTTCATTTTCATTGAGAGAATTTAATGGATTAATCGGTAAATATAATTCATGGCCCGTCGTCCATTTCCAGTTTTTAATAGCTTGATGTCCGCCTGCGCGGCTAATACTTCGCGCAGCTGACGCTGCCTGGTCAAGGGCTGGCATTAAAATGTCGTCGGAATACGCAAAACCGGTTTTTTCACCGCTCATTGCGCGCACGCCAACACCGCGATCGATATTATAACTACCGCCTTTGATGATGCCGTCTTCTAAGACCCATGTTTCTGAATACGTCGATTGAAAATACAAGTCTGCATTATCAATAGAACTCCCTAAAATACTGCTCAAAACATTCTGCAGTTGATTGTCTGTGAGTCCCGCAGGATCTAATAAATCTCGCCGCGCAATTTCAAGAAAATTTTTCACTTATACCTCTCGTAGATGAGTTTTATACCTCTTATTCCCCGTTTTTAAAAATTAATTTCATTAAAACACCCGCCAGCAACAAACACAGGATTGTTACAATTAAAGGAGTACGAGGACTGACACCTGCCAGCAATCCGACTAAAAGACCATTCAATCCAAATGCAAAAGCCATAATAGAACCTGTTATTCCCATGACCCAACCTTGTGAATCTGGATCGACTTGATTGGAAAATAGCGTCAAAATAGCGGAATATGCCAATGCCATAGCAGTGGAAACGATCAACACATCAAACCATACGTAAATAGATTTCGATGCAGTAATTGTGAGTAATGTACCCAATGCAACAAATACGCATCCACTGATCACACATTTTTGCAGTGAAAATCGTTTCGTAAAAATATCCACTAAAAATCCTGTACCAATACCAAAACCCACCCCCATCAAACCCATATAAAAACCTGTTTCCAAGGCAGTAAAATGATACATTTGCAACAAATACATCGAGATAAATGAATAAAATCCACTCCAGCCAAATATCATGACCAGCATGATAATGGAAAGTTCGCGAATTTTTTCATCTTTGAAAGCAGCCACAAAAATTTCAATCGCGTGGTAAATTTTAAAAGAAATTTTATGCTCGTGAAAAAATGTTTCACGAAATAATATGGCTAATAAAATCGCATTTATTAATGAAATAATTGCAGCAAAATAAAAAGGTACAGAAAAGTTGAACCATGAAATTAAGGCTGAATCAGATAATACACCGCCAATCATCGGGCCAAAAACAAAACCGAGGGACGTGAAAAATAATATCAAGCCTAAATTCCGGGCTTTGTGTTCTGGTTCGCTTAAATCTACGATGGCGGCTTGAGCAATCGATTGACTGCCTGCGGTAAAGCCTGCAGTCATCCGTCCAAGTAATAATAAAATATAGCTGTTGAATACAACACCCATTGCAGAAACCAAGTATCCCAGTGCCGCGCCTAATAAACAAATCATCAAAGATTTTTTTCGTCCGATTTGATCAGACAAATCACCTAAAAAAGCCGCACCAAAAAACCAGCAAAACATAAAAATGCTGATGGTAATGCCAAAAAGCAAATTCCGCATATTTTGACTGAGATCAGCGTGAATAAAATGGGCGCCAGGTTCAAATATCAATGCATTTAAGATAGGAAATACCAGCCCAAGTCCCATGCTATCTATAAATAAAACTAAAAATAGCGGCGCGGCAGCCAGGAAAAAATTCTTTTGTGTGGAGTTCATAATACCATCCAGAAATAATTGTATTAGTCGCTGGCGCGAAATTAATGCGGCGTCATTGCGAGGAGCGCTTTGTGCGACGAAGCAATCTAGAAATATACAGTTTGACTATTTTCTGGATTGC
>DATIJV010000028.1:0-5979 GCA_035478255.1 Gammaproteobacteria bacterium | reverse complement strand
CCAGTTTTTCAGCTTGCTGCTTTAAAGAAGCCACATAAAAAAGATTTTTGGCCGGATCAGGTAGTAAACCAAAACGATCAATCATTTCAATTTGAATATCATCAAATTCGGCTTGCGTTTTGGCGCTGGCAATACGTTTATAAAATTGTAAACGTAATTGGACATCAGACAAATAATCATCGGGAATGAGCGCCGGGATTTGTAAATCAATTTCAGTGCTCCGTGAAAGAGTATTTTCAAGAGAAATATCCTTACCTGATTTTAGTGCATTGACAGCACGTGATAATAAATCCATATAAAGCGTAAAACCAATCGCTTGCATGTTCCCGCTTTGACCGTCTCCCAGTAATTCACCCGCGCCGCGAATTTCAAGATCATGTGTTGCAAGCGTGAAACCCACTCCCAAATCTTCCAGAGATGCAATCGCATCTAATCTTTTTTTCGCATCAGATGTTATTGTCTTTAATGATGGAACTAACAAATAAGCATAAGCTTGATGATGCGAGCGTCCTACACGTCCGCGTAATTGATGTAGTTGTGCCAAGCCTAATTTGTCTGCACGATTAATAATAATTGTATTCGCAGAAGGTACGTCAATGCCGCTTTCAATGATCGTGCTGCAAATCAGTAAATTAAAACGCCGATGATAAAAATCCGACATCACTTGCTCCAGGTCGCGTTCACGCATTTGACCATGCGCAATTCCTACACGTGCTTCGGGAACCAGTTTTTCCAGTTCACGCGCTCTTTGTTCAATCGTAGAAACATCATTATGTAAAAAATAAGCTTGCCCGCCGCGTAAAATTTCGCGTAATACAGCTTCCTGAATAATGGGATTTTGATATTCTTGCACAAATGTTTTGACTGATAATCGGCGTGCAGGAGGCGTTGCAATAATCGATAAATCTCGAATACCAGAAAATGCCATGTTCAACGTGCGCGGAATCGGCGTGGCAGTCAATGTCAAAATATCTGCGTTAATACGCATCGCTTTCAAACGTTCTTTTTGCTGCACACCAAAGCGGTGCTCTTCATCTACAACAATCAATCCCAGGGATTTGAATTTGATATTTTCCTGCAATAATTTATGCGTACCAATGAGAATATCAATTTTCCCTTGCTGGAGTCGTTCAATCGCCTGATTTTGTTCTTTTAACGATTTGAAACGAGAAATCACTTCAACTTGAACAGGCCAGTCTGCAAATCGATCCTGAAAATTTTGATAATGCTGCTGGGCCAATAAAGTAGTGGGCACCAGAACTGCCACTTGTTTTCCATTTTGCACTGCAATAAATGCCGCACGCATCGCAACTTCTGTTTTTCCAAATCCGACATCACCGCAAACCAGTCGATCCATGGGTTTCAGAGAATGCATGTCTTGTATCACTTGTTCAATTGCCTGTAACTGGTCTGGTGTTTCTTCAAAAGGAAATGCTGCAGCAAAAGCTGCATATTGCCCATCCAGTTCTTGATAAGAAAATCCAGGGGCTGCTTCACGTTGCGCATACAAATCCAATAATTCTGAAGCTACATCACGTACCTGTTCTGCCGCTTTGCGTTTTGCACGCTGCCATTGTTCTGTGCCTAATTTGTGAAGCGGTGCATTTTCAGGTTCAGTTCCACTGTATCGATTAATAAGATGCAATGAAGAAACCGGCACATATAATTTATCACCGCCAGAATATTCAATGCATAAAAATTCGGTTAATTGTTCACCGACTGTTAAGGGTTGCAAACCTAAGTATCGCCCTACACCATGATCAATATGCACAATCGGTGCGCCGATTTGTAATTCAGAAAGGTCTTTTACCATGGCATCAATATTTTGCGGCGTTTCTTTGCGACGTCGGCGCTGCATGACGCGCATGCCAAAGAGTTGTGTTTCGGCAATGAGTGCAAGGCGGGGTTCATTCAAATTTAATCCCTGATCAATCGCTGCAACGATAATGCCTTGTTTGATGGATTCATCGTTTAAAAAATCCTGCCATGTTTCAATTTGTTTGGGGTGAAGATGGATACTGTTGAACAATTGCAGTAATACTTCGCGTCTCCCTGCGGTTTCTGCAGAAAATAATATTCGGCCTGAATAATTTGTTATAAATTTTTGTAATTCTTGTAACGGTGTTGCGGATTTATGATCGACAGTCAAATTGACGGGCGCTTCTACTGAAAAGAAATAATCACTCGAATCCATTCCAGATGCAGTTGTTTGTATCCGAATATTGGCATACTGTTGAATTTGATAAAAAATATCTTGTGTCGGAATAAAAATTTCTTGCGGAAGCAAAATGGGACGAGAAATATCGTGTGAACGTTGATCATAACGCGTAGTAATTTCGTGCCAGAATTCTTCAGCTTTTTTGTGAGTTTCATTAACAGAAACAATTAATGTTTCTTTGGGTAAATAGTCAAATAATGTCGTGGTTTTTTCAAAAAATAATGGCAGATAATATTCAATCCCAGGCGTGCAAATTCCTTCACTGATGTCTTGATAAATTGTGCTATTGAGCGGATTCCCGCCAAATTGACTACGCCATTTTTGACGAAAAAGTTCAATCGCCTGATCGGTCAAAGGGAATTCTTTCGCAGGCAGTAACTCTATTTTTTTGACTTGTTCTAAGGTGCGTTGTGTTTCAGTTGAAAAAGTTCGGATCGAATCAATTTCATCATCCAGTAAATCAAGACGAAAAGGTAAGCGGCTTCCCATCGGAAAAATATCCATGATCGAGCCGCGCACTGCAAATTCACCATGTTCTCTCACTTGATTGACACAGCGATAACCTGCTTTTTCTAAACGTAAGCGGGCTGTTTCAATCGAAAATTTATCTTTTTCCTGCAGTAAAAAAGTGTGGCCTTGTAAGTAATCGGGAGGGCACAATCGATTCATGAGCGTTGTGATGGGAACGATAATGGCGATATGCTGCGAATTTCCTAATTGATAGAGCGCAGATAATCGTGCCGAAATAATATCCTGGTGGGGAGAAAAATAATCATAAGGCAGTGTTTCCCAATCAGGAAATTGCGAGACGGGAATATCTGGGTGAAAAAATTTTAATTCATATTCCAGGCGGTTCGCCGTCAAGGTGTCAGGCGTTATTATCACGACTGTTTTTTTATAATGCAGAATGGCCGTGCTCAAGGCGAGACTTAAGCTTGCACCTGGTAAATTCGACCAGTTAATCCGCTGACCTTCAATCGGTAAAGGCGGTTGTAATGGATTTGTCATTGGCATAAATAAGCGTAGTCGTTTTTAGAAAAAAACGCAGTGTATCCTGTGAGATGGTATAATTCAAACATGGATTATGAATATCTCATCAATCAAGAAGGCAAACCTTATCTCAAGGTGAATCTCACGGATTATGCCTTGATGCTTAATCCTTTGTTAAATAAAGGAATGGCTTTTACTGCGAAAGAAAGAGAACAATTCAATTTATGGGGCGTGCTTCCGCCCAGCCAGATTAATCTCGCCATTCAGCATAAACGTTCGTATGAAGCTTATCAAAGCAAGATGACGGATGTTGAGAAATATATCTATCTGCGGGATTTGCAAGATTCTAATGAAACTCTTTTTTATAATTTACTGTGTGAACATATGGAAGAATTGATGCCTATTGTTTATACACCGGGAGTGGGTTTAGGTTGTCAACGTTACAGTCATATTTATCGAAGACCGCGCGGAATATTTATTTCTTATCCTAATCGTTTTCATATTGATAATATTTTAGCGAATCCTCGATTTAATCATGTGAAGGTGATTGTGGTTTCAGATGGCGAACGTATTTTGGGTTTGGGTGATCAGGGTGCAGGTGGAATGGGGATTCCGATTGGGAAGTTAGCGCTTTATACTGCGTGCGCGGGTATTTATCCGGGATTTACTTTGCCTATTTTATTAGATAGCGGTACCGACAATCAGGATTTGCAGCACGATCCGCTTTATATCGGCTGGCCGCATGAACGTGTTCGCGGTCAAGAGTATGCTGATTTTATCGATCAGTTTGTGACAGGAGTCAAAAAACGTTTTCCGCATATTTTGCTGCAATGGGAAGACTTCGCGCAGCAAAATGCGAATCCTTTGCTGGAACGTTACCGTAATCAATTATGTACATTCAATGATGATATTCAGGGTACAGCTGCAGTTGCAGCGGGTGCATTATTTGCAGCGATTGAAGTGACGAAAAGTCATTTGCGTGAGCAGAGAATTGCGGTGCTTGGCGGCGGTTCAGCGGGTTGTGGTATCAGTTTATTGCTGAAACAGGCGATGATAGAAAATGGAATGAGTGAGAGTGAAGCGCGTAGTCGATTTTTTATCGTAGATAAAAATGGTTTGCTGCTGGATGATGATAAAAACTTATTATTATTTCAAAAACCATTTGCACAATCGAAAAATATGATTGCTTCCTGGTCGTTGAAAAATCCGCAACATATCACTTTGGAAGATGTTGTGCATAATGTGCGTCCGACGGTATTGATTGGTGTTTCAGGCCAGAATAGTGTGTTTAGTGAAAATATTATTCGTGAAATGGCGAAATATGTGGAGCGTCCGATTATTTTTCCTTTATCTAATCCTACTTCGCGCAGTGAAGCGGTCCCTTCTGATTTGCTTAAATGGAGTGATGACCGTGCTATTATCGGAACAGGAAGTCCTTTTGAAGCGGTCAAAAAAGCAGGAAAAACTTGGCGCGTTGATCAAACCAACAATTGTTATATATTTCCCGGGATGGGCTTAGGTTTGATTGCAGTGAAAGCTAAAATGGTAACAGATACGATGTTTATGCGTGCTGCGAAAGCCTTGGCGGAATGTTCGCCTGTTCATGAAAATCCAGAAAATAATCTTTTGCCGGCGTTAATTAATATTCGTAAAGTTTCATTACATGTTGCGAAAGCGGTTGCAGAGGAAGCTTTGCATGAGGGACTTGCGAATTTTATTCCGCCGGAAAATCTTTCTGAATATTTAAAAAA
Organism: Gammaproteobacteria bacterium; assembly: GCA_035478255.1. Classification (GTDB taxonomy): domain Bacteria; phylum Pseudomonadota; class Gammaproteobacteria; order DSM-16500; family DSM-16500; genus DATIJJ01. Next base: position 1,020 of record DATIJV010000028.1, on the reverse strand, counting down.
TTACATGTGGAAACCAGAGTATATGCCTTATATGAAGGATGACATTTGAATTCTCAAGTATTCAATTTATCGCGTATTATCGCGCATCGTGGTGCCAGTGTGCTTGCGCCTGAAAATACTTTATCGGCATTTCGTACAGCTTACGAAATTGGCGCGAAATGGGTGGAATTTGATGTGATGCTGGCTGCGTGTGGTGAAGTTGTCGTTATTCATGATGAAACTTTAGACCGCACGACGAACGGTTCAGGAAAGGTGTGTGATTATCCTTATTCTTATTTAAAAACCTTAGACGCGGGAAGCTGGTTTAATCCGGCATTTTCCGGCGAAAAAATTCCGACGCTTGCTGAAGTTGCAAAATTGCTGCGTGAATATAATCTTATCGCCAACATTGAAATTAAACCTTTTTTGGGTAAAGAAGATGAAACAGTAAAAAATGTATTGAACGTAATCAATGAATGCTGGCAGCCTTCAAATCATCCGCCGCTGATTTCCAGTTTTTCGCGTAAGGTTTTAGAGTGTGTTAGGCAATATTCTAGTACGCATTATCTGGCTTTATTGATGGATGAGTGGGAACTGGATTGGGAAAGATATTGCAATGAATTAAATTGTATTGCGGTGGATGTCAATCATAGAATTTTAAACCAGGCGAGGGTGGCTGAGGTGAAATCGACGGGTCGTTTTTTATTATCTTATACTGTGGATTTGCCTGAGCGTGCAGAGAATTTGTTTGATTGGGGAGTGGATGCGGTTTTTAGTAATTGTCCGGCGAGTATGAATGTTTTTTTGCAGCCTTTCACTGAATTCCACAAAAAATGAGTCATAAAAATTTATAATATACTTCGCGATCGCGCAGTCCTTTATTTTGACCTCCTTCCCCTTTCCCCCACTGCCATTAAGTTAAGCGAAAGCTGATTAGAGCGTCATCCCGGAATTTAGTAGCGCTTAATTCGCGCTCTTTGCGAATTTAGCGCTACTTAATGTCCGGGATCTACTTATCATTTGGGTGGATCCCGGACATTA
>DATIJV010000027.1:0-13653 GCA_035478255.1 Gammaproteobacteria bacterium | reverse complement strand
TAACGAAAAATTTTTTGGTCTTTTTTACTGCTTATTACCTTACAGCCCGCGCCAATCGTGGGCTGGAAAGGTGGCTAAATTCCTTAGCTTGATGCCTATGCCCTTTCCCCTTCCTCCACAAAAAGCATGTGGAGGAAGGGGGACGTTCTAATTACAGTTTTTCCAAAATAAAATGGTTCCCTTCAGGAAATTGAAAATGAGATAACTCATTTGAAGAAACCCAACGAATAGCTTGCCCTTCTATTCCTTGTGGTATGCCGGAAAATGCTAATACTTTCCAGGTATCCAACAATACAATCCGATCAGAATAATCATACTGAAACTGCAGCCAACTTTCGGCAGTCAACACATCGATGTTTAACTCTTCTTTTAATTCTCGCTGTAAAGCTTCAAAAACATTTTCATTTGCTTCAACCTTTCCGCCAGGAAATTCCCACAAACCGCCTTTATATTTATGCTTGGGGCGCTGTGCAATTAAGATTTCGTCCAGAGCATTGCGGATTATTCCAACCACAACATGCATCACGACAAACTACCGTGACAATGTTTGTATTTTTTTCCAGAACCACAGGGACACAATTCATTTCGGCCGACTTTTCTTTCATCACGCGCGAATGGAACAACAACTGTTTCGCTGCCAGAAGACGCGTCAACTTCCATTTCGCTATTCATGGCGCCCGCTTTAACATGTTCGAATTGCATTTTAAACTGAGAAGCTTCACGACGCTGTAATTCGACTGCTTCCAAATCTTTTTCTTCACGCACTTCAAATTTACTCAGCAAAGAAATGACCTGATAATTAATACGATTTAACAATTCAATAAATAATTCAAAAGATTCACGCTTATATTCCTGTTTCGGATTTTTTTGTGCATAACCACGCAAATGAATGCCTTGACGTAAATAATCCATTGCCGCTAAATGTTCTCGCCAATAAGCGTCCAGCGTTTGCAGCATGATTGCTTTTTCAAATTGGCGCAATACTTGAGGATCTACTTTAGCTTCTTTCTGCTGATAAACCTCTTTGATGTGATGTTGGATACGCTCACGTAAATTTTCTTCATGCAATCCTTCTTCTTTATTTAACCATTCACGAACAGGTAAAGAAAGATTAAAATCTTTTTGCAATTGAGCTTCCAAACCCGGAACATCCCATTGCTCTTCCAGGCTTTGCGGCGGAATAAATTGACTGATAATATTATCAACCACCTGGCCGCGAATCGTTTCAATCGTATCAGCAATACTTTCAGCAGCCAATAATTCATCTCGCTGTTTATAAACAACTTTGCGCTGCTCATTGGCAACATCATCATATTCCAACAATTGTTTTCGAATATCGAAGTTATGTGCTTCCACTTTACGCTGCGCATTCTCAATGCTGTTCGTCAAAAGGCGGGACTCCAAAGCTGCCCCCTTTTCCATACCGATACGTTTCATGATCCCAGTCAACCGATCTCCGCCGAAAATTCTTAGCAAATTATCATCCAGAGAAAGATAAAAACGCGATTTACCAGGGTCACCTTGACGACCTGAACGGCCGCGCAATTGATTATCTATTCGGCGTGATTCATGGCGTTCAGTTCCTAATACATATAACCCACCCGCCTGAATCACTTGTTCATGGCGCTTCTGCCATGCTTCTTTGCGTTCCAAAATTTCTTGCTCAGTCGGATTTTCTAACTGTTTTAATTCTGCTTCGAGATTGCCGCCCAATACAATATCTGTTCCTCGACCCGCCATATTGGTAGCAATTGTAACAGCACCAGGCCGCCCTGCTTCTGCAATAATTTGTGCTTCCTGTTCATGAAATTTTGCATTTAAAACCTGATGCGGGATGCTTTCTTTTTTTAATAATCTAGAAAGATATTCCGATGTCTCAATGGATACAGTACCCACTAAAGTAGGTTGCGCGGCTTCGCGCGCTTTTTTAATGTCTTCAATAATGGCGCTGAATTTTTCTTCTCCTGACATATGAATCAGATCAGGTTTGTCATCACGAACCATAGGTTTATTAGTCGGCAGCACCACAACTTCCAAACCATAAATTTGCTGAAATTCATAGGCTTCTGTATCAGCTGTTCCTGTCATGCCAGCAAGTTTGGTATAAAGACGGAAATAATTCTGGAACGTGATGGACGCGAGTGTCTGATTTTCCTGATTGATTTTGACATTTTCTTTTGCTTCGATTGCTTGGTGCAAGCCGTCAGACCAGCGACGTCCTGGCATGGTACGGCCAGTGTGTTCATCAACAATCACAATTTCGCCATTTTGTACGATATAATCCACATCGCGATGATAAAGAGCATGCGCGCGTAACCCCGCGTTTAAATGATGCATTAGCATAATGTTATTTGCATCGTATAAACTTTCCTCTTCTTTCAACAAGCCAGCGCGTGAAAAAATCTCTTCGATATGTTGATGCCCATCCTCTGAGAGAAAAGCCTGTTTGGATTTTTCATCAATAAAAAAATCACCTGGCGCATCTTTGGATTCTTGACGAATTAATTGCGGAATTAATTTATTAATTGCAAGGTATAATTCAGTGCTGTCTTCCGCTGCGCCTGAAATAATTAAAGGTGTACGCGCTTCATCAATTAAAATTGAATCGACTTCATCGACAATCGCATAATTTGGCGATCGCTGAACTTTCTCAGCCAGGCTAAACGCCATATTGTCACGTAGATAATCGAAACCAAATTCATTATTGGTTCCGTAAGTAATGTCTGCGGCATAAGCTTCTTTTTTCGCATGTGGCAGCATGCCCGGTAAAATAACTCCAACCGACAACCCTAAAAATGCAAATAAAGGGCCCATCCAATCAGCATCGCGGCGAGCAAGATAATCATTAACTGTTACCACGTGCACGCCTTTTCCGGGCAAAGCATTCAGATAGGCGGCCAGGGTTGACATAAAGGTTTTACCTTCGCCTGTACGCATTTCTGCAATATTGCCGCCGTGTAAAACAATACCGCCTAATAGTTGGACATCAAATTGACGCATTTTTAATACCCGTTTTCCCGCTTCACGGACAACGGCAAATGCTTCAGGCAAGAGGTTATTAAGGGTTTCGCCTTTTTTGAGACGTTCGCGGAATTCCAGGGTTTTATTCTGCAAAGCAGCGTCTGAGAGTATGACCATTGCGCCTTCAAGCGCGTTAATCTCATCAACAATTTTCCACATATTTCGCAGAATACGTTGATTCCGACTACCGAAAATTCGTGTAATGAACCCTGTTACCATGATGCGTCACCTACTGATTGCGTCTACTTTATATATGGCCAATTCTAGCATTTATCAAGCTGTTATGAGGAAAAATGGAAAAATAGGTGGAAGCATTGCTTAATTTGCCCGAAATGTCAAATATACCTAAAAATGATTAGCAAGAACGATGGGTATAGTGAAAAACGATGCTTTTTCTTCTTTCTCTGGAATAGGCAATGGCAGCTTATCAAGATGATATTCTCTCAATAATTTTAACGTACAAGTGTCTGGCTTGGGGCTCTTGAAAAATGTTTGAACTGCAGAACTGGCTGCCCGGGTTACATTAACAGTGTTTTCAGAAATTTGTTTGAGTTCGGTCAAGAGGGTTTCAGCAGCAGGTGTGGGTCTGTAAAATATTCCAGGAACGGAACGTTTTAAAAGGCAATTTATGGAAATTGTAGTCATCCTATCTCTCACGCGTTGTACAGTTGGATTTTTTAAAAATAGGAATGAACCAACCAATTCAATACATTCTCCAGACAACCTAGAGGCTGGCTGACGCAATGATTGAACTAAAGAAAAGAAAATCATTTTTAACTGTAGTGTCTTGGAATATAACATCCATCCCTCATCCAAAGCTCTTAGCTTTAAAGAAGCTGCTAAATCTGCAGGCGTTTGATTTTTTTTATTTCTTGTTTTCAAGTCAAAACCATATGTGAAAAGTAAGGCCACCATTTCTTTATAATTGTTACTAACAGCGACATGTAAACATTGATTTTCATCTTCGTCAGAACTGCACCACCCAGATGAAGCGCCTGCTTCCAATAAAACTTTAGCGGTAATAAGACGATTGGCTCTAACCGCACAAAACAAAGCATCTCCATATCGCGCGGTGTCTTTAGCATCTGTCATTCTCATGCGAGCAATCATTTCGATACAACTCCAATGTTCCAATTGTCGAGCTAACTGGATAGGAGTCAGCTTTTCAAAATTTTCTTGAGTAAGATCTGCCCTAAAAGATAGAAGCAATTCAAGCATCGCCCTATTATTTGCTCTAATAGCAACATGTAATGGCCTGTCACCATTCACGGTAGTCAGCCAATGGGATGGAGCTCCTTTTTCCAGCAACAGTCTGGCTAAAGAAACTTCTTCTGCGCCAACCGCTAAAAATAAAATTCTACCGTAATTCTGATTAATATCTCTTTCCTGATGTCGAACAATAGTCGCAACACAATCCCAATAACGCAGATCACAAGCCATCTCAAGTGGATGCTTTATTTCATCGTTGATTTCAATTTGCGTACTTTTAAATAATAACAATTGAAGTAAAGGGTTATTATTTTTTTCAATAGCTGCATTTAAACATTCCTGAGAAGTTGGATTTCCAGTCTCTAATAAAGTGAAGACGGCATCAAAATGATTTGCCTGAATAGCTTTAATTAAAGCTTGTTTATATTGGGCTAAATCAGTGTGATCAATAGTTCTGGAGTTCATTAGTTTCTTTTACCTTACGATGGGTATATATTTAAAATTATGAAAAAATCAGTGATTACATCTTATTTGCGACATGAGAGCAAAGCACTAGGCAATTTGCTGGTTAAGTATAACCGGTTAAAAACCTGGAATAAATGCTTGGAAGAGTGCCTGCCCGAAGAAATTTTTTTGTTGAAACATTGTCAGATTGTGGGGTTGGATAAACAGTCGCTGATTGTGATTGCAGATAATCCGCATTGGCTGACGAGATTTCGGTTTTTTATTCCTGAATTGCTGATTCAATTGCGGGGTTATGGTGATTTTAAGGAAATTAAGGCGATTTGTTGTAAGGTGCGACCGGCTTATTCCCCGATGGAGAAAATTAAAAGGCGGCCGTTAATTATTTCAGATCTGACAGCGGAAATGATGAAAGATACGGCGAGTAAAATAAAAAATGATCGGTTAAAAAAAATTTTAATGAGAATAGCGGAGAAATAAGATTAGTAATAGCTCAGCCCCATTGGTTCGGTGGTTCTTTATTTTGACCTCCTTCCCCTTTCCCCTTCCTCCAAGAAAAACACTTGGAGGAAGGGGGACGTTCTAATTAAGCGCATCTGTATCGAAGCGTCCCCCCTTCCTCTAAACGCGCTTTTCGTTTGGAGGAAGGGGATAGGGGAAGGAGGTAAAAAAAACAAAAAACACGAATTTTATACTTCTCACCGAATACTTACGGGATGACAACCCATGGGGCTGAGCTATTATTCTCGCTATGTTCCTAACTGCCGAATTTAGGATTATCCATCCGCCAAGATAGGTTTTAAATAAGAAATCGGAACCGTAGTCGGATCTTCAAATGTTACATATTCCCATGCTTCCTGCTTTGCGAGCAACTTACGCAACAACATATTATTTAATGCATGGCCAGATTTGTAACCATTGAATGAACCTATTAAACTGGATCCTAAAAGATATAAATCGCCCACTGCATCCAGAATTTTATGACGAACAAATTCATCTTCATAACGTAGTCCATCTTCGTTTAAGACACGAAAATCATCGACCGCAACAGCATTATCCAGGCTCGCGCCTAATGCCAAATTCATTTCACGGAGCCTCTCAAAGTCTGCCATAAAACCAAATGTCCTGGCACGGCTGACTTCTTTCACATAAGAGGTACTGGAAAAATCCAGCGTAGCCGTTTTGCTGTGCATCTTGAAAACAGGATGATCAAACTCAATGGTAAAGGTGACTTTAAATCCTTCGAAGGGTTCAAAACACGCCCATTTATCCCCATCTTTAACCGTTACTTTGCGTTTGATACGAATAAAGCGCTTGGGGGCATTTTGCTCTTGAATACCTGCCGATTGCACTAAAAAAACAAAGGGGCCGGCGCTGCCATCCATAATCGGAATTTCCGGGGCTGATACATCGACACGAGCATTGTCAATGCCTAAACCAGCAAACGCTGAAAGCAAATGCTCAATAGTAGAAACACGAGTACCGTTTTTAGTCAGCGTTGTGGATAACCGAGTGTCGCCTACGTTTTCTGCTAAAGCGCGTATTTCAACGATAGGATTTAAATCGACGCGTTGAAAAATGATTCCTGTATTGGGCGGGGCAGGTCGCAAAGTTAATTCTGCTCTTTCACCCCCGTGTAATGTAACTCCTGTAGCCTTAATAACGTTTTTTAAGGTTCTTTGTCTAATCATTCCTGTTTCACTTTTGTCATTTGGTTGCCCAATGGTAACACAGAGACATCAAAGGGGAAATTAATAATTTACCCATTTGAATCTCGTAGTATCCCTCGCCTGGCTTAAGGATTATCCTATACTTCAACTTCTTCTTTACGCCGCAAAAACGCTGGAATATCAAGATAATCCAACTCTTGCGCAGAATCTGGAGAAACCACCGGCTTCGGCGGTAAAGTTGCTGCCGTTGCATGCCGACGCATCACCGCCGGTTTTTCTAACTGATGATAATCAATGGATCCGTCTGATTTAGTGGAATCCAGCAATTTAACTGTTCCTGATCCTGCCTGACCTTGCTTGCGGCCGAGACCAGTTCCGATCAATGTCACGCGAATTTCATCACGCAATTCTGGATCAATAACTGTACCGACCACAACTGTCGCGCCTTCTGAAGTGATATTTTTAATCGCGTCACCCACTTCTTCAAATTCGCCAATAGACATATCCAGACCCGCGGTAATATTCACCAGAACACCGCGCGCGCCAGTCATATCAACATCTTCCAATAATGGGCTGGAAATAGCCGCTTCCGTTGCGAGACGCGCACGATTTTCGCCTGAAGCCACCCCCGTTCCCATCATTGCCATACCCATTTCAGACATCACGGTACGCACATCCGCAAAATCTACATTAATCAAGCCAGGGCGCGTGATCAGCTCGGCAATACCTTGGACCGCTCCACGCAACACATCATTTGCCGCTTTAAATGCATTCACCAAGGTGACGTTCTTTCCTAGCACGCTCAGCAATTTGTTGTTTGGAATCGTTATCAACGAATCGACATATTGCGTTAAATTCGCTATACCCTGATCCGCCACTTGCATTCGCACACGGCCTTCAAAAGAAAACGGCCGGGTTGTCACGGCAACTGTTAAAATTCCCAATTCTTTTGCGATTTGTGCAAAAATAGGTGCGGCACCTGTGCCTGTTCCACCCCCCATTCCCGCCGTCAAAAATACAATGTCCGTGCCAATTAAAGCTGATTTGATCCGTTCGCGGTCTTCTTCTGCTGAACGTCGTCCTATGTCTGGATTGGCACCCGCACCCAAGCCGCGCGTAATGCCTTCGCCTAATTGGATAATTGTATTCGCCGAAGAAAGTTTCAGCGCTTGCGCATCCGTATTTGCACAAATAAATTCCACACCTTCGATTGAAGCTGCCATCATGTGCTCTATAGCATTGCCCCCGCCACCACCAATTCCGACTACTTTAATCACCGCATTTTGTTGTGACTTTGTATCTGCTGATTCAAACATGTGATGACTCCCTTGATTATGACTCATTTAAAAATTCCCCTGAAACCAACCTCTCATTCTCATCCACAAATTTTTTAAATTGGATGGAGTCATGGGCTCACGCGGCGCTTCACGCTGCTGCATGCCATATAAAAGCAAGCCTATACCGGTTGCATAAATAGGATTATTGATTACGTCAATTAATCCGGTTACATGCATAGGTGTTCCAATACGGACCGGCATTTTAAATACACGCTCCGCCAATTCTACAGCACCTTCTACTTTAGATGCACCTCCGGTTAATACAATACCTGCCGCAATTAAATCTTCAAGACCACTGCGGCGAATTTCTGCTGCAACCAAAGTAAAAAGTTCCTCATACCGCGCTTCAACAACTTCAGCTAATGCACGTTTTGAAATATGCCTGCCTGAACGATCACCAGTAGTCGGAATATCAATCATCTGGCTGGTATCAGCAAGATCTTGTAACGCACATGCATATTTTAATTTGATATCTTCCGCGTTTCGCGCCGGTGTGCGCAGCGCAATTGCGATATCATTGGTGACTTGATCTCCTGCAATGGGAATCACTGCAGTATAACGCACCGAACCATCTGTAAAGATGGCAATATCTGTCGTGCCGCCGCCAATATCGATCATGCAGACGCCCAATTCTTTTTCATCGTCCGTTAAAATAGATTGGCTTGAAGCAAATTGTTCAAGCACGATATCGCTTGCAGTCAAGCCACAGCGTTTTAGGCATTTCACGATATTTTGCGCAGCGCTGACTGCGCCTGTGACAATGTGAACTTTGGCTTCCAGTCGAACACCTGCCATACCGATCGGCTCGCGAATAGAATCCTGATTATCAATGATGAATTCTTGCGGCAGGATGTGCAGAATTTTTTGATCCGCTGGAATGGCAACCGCTTTTGCTGCATCAATCACCCGATCCACATCGATGGAGGTAACTTCACGATCGCGAATTGCCACGATTCCATGTGAATTAATGCTGCGAATGTGACTTCCCGCAATGCCCGTAAAGGCAGAATAAATCTGGCAGCCTGCCATTAATTCAGCTTCTTCTACTGCGCGCTGGATAGATTGCACAGTCGATTCAATGTTGATGACAACACCGCGCTTCAATCCTTGCGAAGGATGCGAGCCCAGCCCGACAATATTTAATTTATTTTCATTAGTCACTTCGCCGACTATCGCGACGACTTTTGAGGTACCGATATCGATACCGACCATCAAATCTTTATTTGGCTTCTGTGCCATAATTTTTTCTTCCAGTTGTTATGAAACCGTTTTCCATCGTATTGCTAACCCGTTCGGATAGCGTAGATCGATATAGTCTACATCACCTGCACGCTCTCCGACTATTTTTGAATACACTTTCACAAAATGACTGACGCGAGTCAAGATATCTTTATATCCAAGACGCATTTTCATTCCATTTACAAACTCTACATCCCAGGATAAATAAGGGCTTAATTGCAAGCGGGTAATTTTCAAATGCAGCGGATGAAAGATATCGTTTAGTTTTGAGTAAAATTCAAGCATGGTAATTTGCTGACCTTCAGGGCCGATAAAATGCGGCAATCCAGCTGGATAAGAATTAACATCAGGAGTAAAAATTTCTCCTGTAGAACTTAATAAATTATTTTCGTTCCAGCGTGCAATAGGTTGATGTTCTGTAATGGTAACAAGAACCTGATCGGGCCAGATGCGGGTGACAGAAGCATTTGCTATCCAGGGAGCTTGCAACAATTGTTCTTTGACCTGATCAACTTCAACCGCAAAAAAACCTTTGCTGACTAAAGGCATAAGAAGACGCTGTATTTCTTTCGGGTTGAGATGTTTTGCGCCGTAAATTTTGACTTGATGAATCGGAAATTCATCTGTTTGTTTGATTTTATTAATCGAAAAAATACTGAGAATAACAAGAAAAATAAATAATAAAATTTTGGCACCCTGTTTCCAGGGGATTTGGAGGTTGGATGAGTGTTTCCGTGCCCGGCTTAGCGTCATTCTCATCTCCTAAAAAACAGTTCATAATCCACTGACAGGCACAGACTCTCTCAATTCTGTCGCCGCCAAATGTGAAGCCAATCCTCCGATATTTCCCGCGCCTTGCATCAGCAATATATCTCCGTCGCGTAAAACATCTTGCAAGTCATTCGCTAGTTTATGATGCTGTTCAACAAAAACCGGAGCCATGTCTCCACGCTCACGAATACTTTTAACCAGCGTAGCACCGTCCGCGCCTTCAATATGAGATTCACCCGCAGAATAAACATCTAACAATACCAGCAAATCAGGCTGAGACAAAACTTCACAGAATTCATTAAATAAATCTCGTGTACGAGTATAACGATGCGGTTGATACACCATCACCAGACGGCGCTCTGGCCAGCCATGACGCGCAGCCTGCAAGGTCGCCGCTATTTCTCGCGGATGATGTCCATAATCATCAATTAATTTAATTGAGCCGCCTTTCTGCAAAGCAAAATCGCCGTAAATTTGAAAACGGCGGCCAATTCCCGCAAATTTATCTAACGCCAATTGAATGGCTTGATCAGAAATTTTCAGTTCACTCGCAATAGCAATCGCAGCGAGTGCATTTAATACATTATGCTTGCCCGGTAAGTTCAAAGCGATTTTAAGAGGAGTCATGCCATTAGGCCGGATCGCAATAAATTGGGTACGTGTACCCGTTTGAACAATCGAAACCGCTTTAAAATCGGCATCATCAGTAAATCCATACGTGACAAAAGGACGTGAGATTTCAGGTAAAATTTCTTTGACAACAGGATCATCAACACATAAAACCGCTAACCCATAAAAAGGCAGTCGATGTAAAAATTTAATAAATGCGCGGCGCAGTTCAGCAAAATCATTATGATAAGTTGACATATGATCTGCATCAATATTGGTGACAACCGAAATCATGGGTTTGAGATAGAGAAATGATGCATCACTCTCATCCGCTTCTGCTACCAAATAACGCCCGGTGCCGAGACGCGCATTACTCCCCGCACTATTGAGTCGTCCGCCAATAACAAAAGTAGGGTCCACGCCCTCTTCTGCCAGAATACTCGTGACAAGACTGGTTGTCGTTGTTTTTCCATGCGTGCCGGCAATTGCGATTCCATAACGAAAACGCATTAATTCCCCAAGCATTTCTGCACGCGGAACAATGGGGATATGCGCTTGGCGTGCTGCAATGATTTCTGGATTATCCATATGAACAGCTGAAGATCGCACGACAACATCTGCTTGTTTGACATGCTGCGCTTGATGATCGTGAAAAATCTCAGCGCCGATTGAATGCAAGCGTTTCGTCAATGCATTATCAGTCAAGTCTGAACCTGAAACACGATAACCCTGGCTCAACAGGACTTCGGCAATACCCGCCATGCCCACTCCGCCAATTCCTACGAAGTGAATGTGTTTAATTCGACCCATTTCAAATGTCCAGCTCACGGCAATCTCCCCTGTATTTTATAAACATCCTGGCAAATCGATAAAATTTTATCTGCCGCATCCGCCCGTCGTAATTGATAAGCTGCTTTTGCCATTGCCTGACAACGTTCCGGCAACTCAATAAATTCTTGCAAAATATCAACCAGCTTGTCCGCTGTCAAAGCAGACTGCTGAATTAATAATGCAGCGCCTTCCTTCACCATAAAATTTGCATTAGCCGTTTGATGGTCGCCAATTGCGTGCGGAAAAGGAACCAGGATTGCGCCAACCCCCGCAGCACACAATTCTGCGATTGTTAATGCACCCGAGCGGCATAAGACGATATCGGCCCAGGCATATGCTTCATGCATTTCTTTAATAAACGGAACAATTTTAGCAGAAACCCCCGCCTGCTGATACGCTGCCTGCGTATCGGAATAGTGTTTTTCGCCGGTTTGATGATACACTTCAGGACGCATAAATTCCGGCAAGAGTGCAAGCGTTCTGGGCAATAATTTATTAATTGCTAAAGCGCCCAAACTGCCGCCTATCACCAATAAGGTTCGTTTATCTTTGACTCCACGCTCTGGAACATTCATATCGATAATTTCAGTACGGATCGGGTTCCCCACAGTCACTACATTTTGTCGTTTTAAAAAAGTATTGGGAAATCCTTCCAACACTTTTTTCGCAATTTTTGCTAACCATTTATTTGTGGTGCCCGGCTTTGCATTTTGTTCATGAATAATTAATGGACGACCCAGGAGCCAACAAGCTATACCGCCAGGACCACTGACAAACCCACCCATTCCTAAGACAATATCTGGTTTAAACTGTCGAATAATACGTGCGGCTTGAAAAATAGCTATCAATAAACGCGGGGGTGCGAGGAGTATATCTTTAATACCTTTCCCACGCACCCCGTTAATCGTAATAAAATGAATGGGAATTCCTGCATCTGGAACTAATTTTGCCTCCAGGCCCGTTTGAGTTCCCAACCATTGCACTTCGATATTTTCGGAAAGCAAACGTTTGGCAATGGCAAGCCCGGGGAAGATATGACCTCCTGTTCCCCCTGCCATAATTAAAATGCGTTTTAACTGACTCATTCGCGCAACCCAAAACTTACCATACGATTTTCGTAATCAATTCGCATTAACAATGCAATCACAATGCAATTTATTAACATACTGCTTCCACCATAACTGACCAAAGGCAGAGTTAAACCTTTTGTGGGTAAAATACCGCAATTTACACCAATACTCACGGTAAATTGAATGGCAATCCACAATCCAAAACCATAAGCCATGAAACCGGCGAAATATCGGCCGAGTTGTTGGGCTTGCCGGCCGATAAATAATATTCGCAAAACCAGCAGGGTAAACAATATTATCACAGCCAATATCCCGACGAGCCCTAATTCTTCAGCAATAACAGCAAAGAGAAAATCTGTATGCGCTTCGGGTAGATAAAAAAGTTTCTGGATGCTATTTCCCAATCCTACTCCAAACCATCCTCCACGGCCAAAAGCAATCAGAGATTGTGTTAATTGGTAACCGCTGCCAAAAGGATTTATCCAGGGATTGAGAAATGTGGTCAGGCGCGCCATGCGGTAAGGCGCTGATATGGCTAATATGGAAAACGCGATCAAAACTAAAATAAATAATAATAAAAAATGCCGAAGCTGCATGCCTGCCAAAAACATCATGCCGAGCACGGTAGCCATAATGACGACAGTCGCACCAAAGTCGGGTTCTTTGAGTAATAAGATAGTTATGACACCGAGTAAAGCCATCGGTTTTAAAAAACCACTTAAACTGGTTTTGATTTCGTCGTTTCGGCGAACGAGATAACTCGCCATATATATAACGACTGCGAATTTGGCGAGCTCAGAGATTTGTATTGAAAAGGGACCAAAACCAAGCCAGCGAGCGCTACCATTAACGGCATGGCCGATTCCGGGAATCAGCACGAGCGCGAGCAGCAATAATACGGTGACAATCATGACACCGCTGATTTTTTCCCAGTATGCTATGTCAAATTGAACGATGATGCTTCCGAGCAAGGTGCCTAAAATCAGGAAAGTAAGCTGGCGATAAAAATAATAAAACGGTTGGTGAAGCTGTTGATCGGAGATGCTAATAGAGGCGGAGGCCACCATCATCAGGCCGAATACAACTAAACTTAAGACAGTATAGACGAGCCAGCGGTCATAAGGCGCGGGAGGTGTCGGGCAGCGGCGGGCCGAGTATGAGTTTTGCATGTCCATGCCTGTAATATACCTCTCGTATCTGCGAGAGGTATAATATAGCATTAAGATCTTTTTTTATATACCTCCTTCCCCTTGCACCGAACTCCACAAAAAGCATGTGGAGGAAGGGAAAAGGGGCACTGCCATTAAGTTAAGCGAAAGCTGATTAGAGCGTCATCCCGGAATTTACTCAGTCTTAATTCGCGCTTTTCGCGAATTTAGAGTGAGTTAATGTCCGGGATCCACCCAAATGATAAGTAGATCCCGGACATTAAGT
>DATIJV010000026.1:0-20531 GCA_035478255.1 Gammaproteobacteria bacterium | reverse complement strand
GGAGGAAGGGGATAGGGGAAGGAGGTATTAAAAATTACAATTTTCATTGGGCTAAATCGATAACGATCTCCCTCCGTCCACCGTCAAAACTGTTCCTGTCACATAATCCGCATCCGCAGCCAAATACAACACCGCTTTCGCAATATCTCCTGCCGTTCCATTACGCTTTAGCGCCACACGATTCAAAATTGCTTCCTGTTGACTTTTCGTCAATGTGTTTTCACCTTCCGGCAGCATGACCGACCCGGGTGAAACAGTATTGACTCGAATCTCTGGCGCCAATTCTTTTGCCAATACTTTTGTTAGCATCAACAAACCTGCTTTGGAAATACAATAAACACCATAATCCCGCATCGGACGTTCGCCATGCACATCGCCTATATTCACAATGCAACCCCGGCGTTCTTTTAAATATTTCGCTGCTGCCTGAGAAAGAAAAAAAGGCGATTTGAGATTCGTATCAAGCAAATCATCCCAGCTTTTTTCAGTGGATTTTCCTGAAAGCGTTTTATAAAACTGCGATGCATTATTGACTAACCCATCGAGATATCCCCACGCATCAACAGCCTGGTTTATTAATTTATCCATTTGTTTAATATGAGATAAATCTGCTTGTAATCTAACGGCAGAATTCTTTCGCCTGTCATTTAAAGCCGCACATAAATGCCTGGCTTCTTCTTTTGAATGATGATAATGCAAAACGACGTTAAACCCGTTTTTATGTAATGTTTCCGCGATTTCTGCGCCCACCCGCCTTGCCGCGCCGGTAATTAAAAACACTTTTGGAGAAATTGACATGATATAATTGCCTTTTTAAAAATGACTTAATTATAACATGCAAAACAAACATTTAATTTCAAAAATTCGACAAGAAATAAAAACCGCAGGCGGAAAAATTGATTTTGCGCGCTTTATGGATTTGGCATTATATGCACCGGAACTGGGTTATTACACAACCCAAGCGCGCAAATTTGGCCGCGAGGGTGATTTTGTCACTGCGCCGGAAATTTCTCCCTTATTTGCAAAATGTTTTGCAAAACAATTTCAAAAAATTTTCACAATGCTGTCTGAAAAAAATATTTTAGAATTCGGCGCAGGCTCAGGAATTTTTGCCAAAGATCTTTTGCTTGAATTGGAACAATTAAACTCTTTACCTGAACATTATTTCATTCTGGAAGTAAGCGCGGAATTACGCGATCAACAATTACAGCGTTTTAAAACTGAATGCCCGCAATTTTTATCTCGTATCACTTGGTTAGATTTTTTGTCAATTGAAAATTTTACTGGAATTATTTTTGCGAATGAAGTTCTCGATGCGATGCCTGTTCATCGTTTTGAGCGGCATGACAATCAAATAACAGAATGTTGTGTCGCATGGAAAAATAATCAATTTGTCTGGGAAAACCATCTTCCTTCAATCACGTTAAAAAAGCGCGTGGAAACTCTTTTGCAGGAATGTGCATTGCCCGAAAGTTATCGTTCAGAAATCAGTTTAGTTCAAGACAGTTGGATTAAAAGTATTGCGAATGTTTTGCAGCAAGGCGTAGTGTTTTTAATTGATTATGGTTACGGTCGAAGCGAATATTATCATCCAGAACGGAACGATGGAACATTAATGTGTTTTTATCAGCATCATCGCCACAGCGATCCTTTTCAATTTATTGGATTACAAGATATAACAGCGCATGTGGATTTTACCTATATTGCTGAAAGTGCTGAGAAAGCTGGTTTAAACGTGGCAGGCTTCACCTCTCAGGGCGGTTTTTTGCTGGAAAACGATTTGCTGGATTTATCTTTACAGAGCAGCCTGAATGAAATCGAAAAATATAAAAATAATCAGGCAATTAAGACGCTCACCCTGCCTTCTGAAATGGGCGAGATTATTAAAGTAATGGCTTTGACTAAAAATATAAGCGGTGATTTGCAAGGATTTGCCTTACAAGACCGGCGTAGAAATTTGTAGGAGATTTTTTTATCAGGTATAATCACGCCCCTTGTAGATGTTGAGGTATAGTAATGCGGTCTGCGGTCATTGAATTACATAAAGAAGAGCTAAAGTTCTCTGCCGGACACTTTATGCTGCTTTCTCCAACAGAACGTGAAAGCATGCACGGTCATGATTATCAGATTCAGGTCGCTTTTCATACCTTGATTAAACACAATGGCATGGCGTTCGATTGCCGTCTTTACAAGCAGCGTTTATTAAAAATCTGTCAGTCGTTGGATTATCGTTTTATCTTACCAAGTCAATCGGAATATATGACTGTGAAAGAGGAAAACGACAAATGGATTGTGCAGTTTGGGCAGCAAATTATTCCTTTTCTAAAACAGGATGCAATTGTACTGCCGATTTGTAATGTCACTCTGGAAGAATTATCTTTTTGGTTTATACAGCAACTTACCGTCAATAAAGAAGAATTACAACAACACTGCATCCAGGGAATTACGGTAAAAATTTTCAATGGACGGGGAGAGTCAGGTGCAACGAGTTGGGATAACAGTCCCGCGCGCTTCTAATTAATTTTTGATAATTCCTTCGCCAGATGCTATGCATAATGCGATTAAACGTTATGGAAAATGGGTATTAAATTAAATTGTTAAAA
Source organism: Gammaproteobacteria bacterium (assembly GCA_035478255.1). Taxonomy (GTDB): domain Bacteria; phylum Pseudomonadota; class Gammaproteobacteria; order DSM-16500; family DSM-16500; genus DATIJJ01. The sequence goes on along the minus strand of DATIJV010000026.1, from coordinate 17,928 downwards.
ATAACATTATCAATATGACCTTTGGATAGAACGAGCAGTTACAGATGTACTTTTAAAAATTCAACTGTATGCTATAATTACCTATGGCTAAGAAAAAGAATACTGGACGATCCATAAAAACCGAGACACTTCTTGTAGATGAATCCATTAGTATTCATAAGAAAAAAGGGAATGGCGTAATAAGAAGGAGAATATGGGTAGATGTTGCTAATAAGGTGACTCGATATAGCTTGGCTTATATAAACCATCATTTATCCCACGACGATAATGGTCGTGTGCTAGGTTATGATAATGCTCATGGCTACCACCATAAACACTATATGGGGAAGGTTGAGCCAATAACTCTTACTAACATTGATGAAATTGAAAAGAGATTCCAAAAAGAATTTGAGGTGCTGCATGAGCAAGCAAAAAAAAGATAAAACTCCTGTATTAGTAACAAGCGAAAGCTTAGAAGATTTTTTTGCACGCGGCAGAAGAACAGCTCAGCTCCTTGATCAAGGAAAAGCTGTACAAAGCCGTCGCATTATTAGCTTTGAAGACCCGAGTGATTTAGTTAAATTTTTAACTAAAAACAAACTTAAGCTGGTTTCATCTGTCAGAAAAAAACCCAGCTCGGTTTCAAAATTAGCTATTACTTTAAAGAGAAGTCGTTCAGCGGTAGATAAGGATATTCAAGAATTGGAATCAGTCGGAATTATAAAAAGTACGTATGTAGTAAATCCAGGGCATGGGCGATGCAAAATGATCATGGCTGCTGACAAAGAGCCAGTGAAGCTACAAGTACAGGCCGTTATTTAACATTGCCTAAAATGACTATTTTCAGTAAATCTTGGCTATATCTGGTTTGCTATATGGCGTTTTATCTTGGACGTAACTGGTGCCTTATTAACTAATAACACACCGCCAACATCTCCTGCGTCGTCAATTTTTCTTTCTCCGCCATTTCAATTTTCTGATGAATTTTTCCATTCTTAAGTGCCAATATCCGATTCCCATACTCGCTCGCAATATTCAAATCATGTGTAGTCAACAAACAAGTTATCTGATTTTTTCTCACAACTTCCTTTGTTAATTCCATAATCTGTTGCGCCGAATTTGGATCCAGCGCGCTGGTATGTTCATCCAGCAACAAAATTTTCGGCGGATAAAGTACGGCCAACGCCAAAGCTAGCGCCTGCTTTTCCCCTCCCGATAATTTTTCCACCTGCACATCCATTTTATCGCTCAATTTCCGATTAAATCCTTGAAGATACTCTCCAAAAAATATTTTTTCTTTTTTGCTCGCCAAAGAAAACAAGCCTTTTTCATATTTTTGCTTCACCAACAAATAATTCTCAAACAAAGTCAGCGAAGTAAAAAGTGATTCGTTGCAATTTTGTGTGAGCGTAACCACCGTTTTACTAAATTCATTATTTGAATAAGACAACATTGGTTTCTGATTAATAAAAATTTTTCCCGAACTGAGATGATAACGCCGATCTAATAATTTTAATAAAGAACTTTTTCCTGAACCATTGCTTCCTAAAACAATCACAAAATCATGCGGAGAAATATGATAATCCATGTGATGCAAAATCATATTGTCATGTTCTGGAATTTTAAATGAAATATTTTCGAGTGTTATCATGCGGGCTTTCTCGTCACAGCAGCGCGTAAAAATAAAATTAATACTAATCCCAAAATCATTTTAAGATAAATAGGATTGACCTCAAAACGCAGCAAACAATTCATCGCAAAAAAATAAAATAATACACCGATTAAACACGCAGAAAATTCAATGAACGTGCGATGCGCTGATTTTTTTATCACGAGGCGAATTAATTGCTGGCCTAAAATAATTGCACCGATCCCGGTTAATGTCATTCCAAGACCCATGCCGATATCTGCATAACCCACCGTTTGTGCCGTAATACATCCCGATGCTGCAGCTAATGCATTCGTCAAAGCAAATCCCATCATGCGATAAATTTCAATGTTTTTTCCCAGACGATGCAAAAGCCCGGGATTATCACCCAGCGCGTGCAACAACAATCCCAAACGCGAGCTTATTAAAAAAAGTGAAATACCGCATAAGACTAAACTGCTAAAACCAACTAACATCCAGCCGCTGAATTCACTATTATTAAATGCGTTTGAAAACAAAGTCGTTTGCGATAACAAATTAATATTCGGCATTCCCATTATCAACAAATTTAAGCTGGCTAAAATAAATGTGGCAAGAATACCCGCTAATAACGGATCAACTTTTCCGCCGCGCTGAATCAAACTCACCATTATGCCAGATAACATTCCTGCGATTAATGCGCATCCCGCCGCAAAAATCGGCGGCATGCCTAGCGTCGAAAAACGTGCAAAAACCGCAGCGCCTAGCACAAAACTTCCGTCAAGCGTCATGTCTGTCGCACGCAAAATGGTGTAACTGATGCTAATGCCTAATGCAAGCGGCAAAAATGTGAGTGATTGTGTCACAACTGAAAAAAGTAAAGTTGACATAACTATCACCCATTATTTTTGCTGGTAAATTCAATTCCATAATGTAATTTTTTTGCGGCATTCGCGACAACACTCGAGTTTTGCGCGAATTGCTGCATCGCATTTTTATTAATGAATACAGTTAATTTATTCATTTCAGCGATCGGCAAATGACAGCTTGGCGTATTATTTAAAATTGCAGCAGCTAATTTTCCGCCTTCCACGCCAATTTCTTTTTCATGCACACCTAGCGCAAAACCCGCACCATCTTGCACAGATCCCTGATCTGAAGTCATTAACGGAATATGACGATCTTTCGCTATTTTAGCCAAAATACTCACACCGCTTACCAGCAAATGGTCTTTTAAAATAAAAATGCCCTGCGTATCATCTGAAATATTTGAGGCCGTACTGATGAGCTCTGGAAGCGTCGTCACCATCATGTCTTTAATTTTAATTCCATTTTTTTTGCCGGCAGCAATTGTTTCTGCAACTTCGGGAAAAACTTTATTCGCCGAACTATGAATTAATGTCAGCTGCGTGAGCGAAGGATATACCGCATGAATAAATTGAATTAAACGTACAGGTGAAATTTCATCATGCACGATTGCCATATTGCACGGATTTAATTTTTCCCGATTTTTTTCTGAGAAATCCGAGGCAAGACTCACAATTGGCTGACTATGCACAATTGCCGCAGTCATTTGCGTTGCATCAGTTCCGATCGGAACGATAATGTCGACATTTTCATCGCGCATTTGCGAAATGATAGCACGCTCCAGGTTCGCATCATTTTGCGCATTCGCAATATTCAATTTAAAAGGTTGATGATAAGTTTTTTTTAATGACTCGGCGAATCCTTCCACAATTTCATCCATCGCCTTGTGCTGTAACGGAACGACGATTCCAATGTGGATCGCGGGTGTTTTCTTTTGCTGACAAGCAGTGAGTGTCAGGGCGCAAATTATTGCAGCCAGACATGCAGTAAATAATCTCATGACGTATCTCCTAAAAAAGGAAGTAATTGAAAAATAAATGGATTTTTAGATACAGAAATAGAAAGCGCTTAAGCGCGCCAGCGTTGCCAGTTTAAGATCTTGATTAAGTTGAATGTTTTCATAAAGGATAATCAATTAAAAATTAGTATTTAAGTTTTGATGCTACCCTAATTATTCCAGAATGTCAAAAAAATGATCTTGATGGTGGTAATATTGAAGTATACGCTAAAAGAACCGCCTGATGGAGACTGTACGCTTGAAGACGAAGCACGGTGTAGAGCAGCTGTTAAGTGATAAAACCCATGAATTAGAGCGGGTCTATGCGGAATTAGCGCGGTACAAAGAAATGCTGCAAAATACGGAAGATCAAGTCAAAGAGGCAGTCCAGGAGTTAAAAACTTTAGAGGATGAACTCAAAAAATTATCGAATTTTGATCCCCTCACCAATTTACCTAATCGCGTGCAATTTGAAACAGATTTGAAACGAGAAATTGCGCGAGCCAAACGTTACGAGCGCAAGTTAGCGGTCCTTTATCTGGATGTCGATTTTTTTAAAAAAATTAATGACAATTATGGACATCATTTTGGCGATTTGCTTTTGCAAAGATTTTCTGCACGTTTATTGAAATTATTGCGTACAGAAGACACCGCAGCAAGATTAAGCGGTGATGAGTTTGCAGTAATTTTGACAGAAATTGATAGTGCGCATGATGCTGGTATTGTAGCTCATCGTATTGTGGAAAAAATGTGTGAGCCGTTTCAAATTGAAGAACGCACATTAATTGTGGGCGTCAGTATCGGGCTTGCGTGCTACCCGGAAGCAGGCGAAGATCCAGAAATTTTAAATAAACATGCGGATATTGCTCTGCATAGTGCAAAAACATTGGGGCGGGGGAATTATCAATTTTTTACCCGAAATTTACAAGTTCAGCATAATCATCGTCTGGAAATTGAAGCGGAATTACATTTTGCACTCGAGCGAAAAGAATTTTTTTTAGTGTATCAACCGCGGATTGATTTACAAACTGGTGAAATGGTCGGAATGGAAGTGCTGCTGCGCTGGCAACATCCCAAACGCGGCTTGATTTCGCCCGCAGAATTTATTCCAATCGCGGAAGAAACTGGATTAATTGTGCCAATCGGCACATGGGTTTTGAATACGGCGTGCAGACAGTTTGCAGCATGGCGGGAAATCAATAATCTTAATTGTTCGCTCGCAGTGAATGTTTCGCCGCGACAATTTCAGCATCGTAATTTTACCGATATTGTGATTAGAATTTTAAAAGAAACTAAAATTCCGCCGAGTGTGTTAGAGCTTGAAATTACTGAAACAGCTATCGTGGGATTTCTCGGGCAGATTGAGGATGTATTGTTTCAATTGCGGCATTTGGGCGTGCAGTTTTCGATTGATGATTTTGGCACGGGATATTCTTCACTTTCAAGGTTAAAAGAATTACCCATTCAATCAATTAAAATCGATCGATCATTTGTCAATGATATTGATGTGAAAATCAATGATAATGTTATTATTAAATCGACTATTGATCTTGCGAAAGATATGGGTTTGAATGTTGTGGCGGAAGGTGTTGAGACAGAATTACAACTGCAATTTTTGATGAATAATGAATGTCCGCAAGCGCAAGGGTATTATTATAGTAAACCGTTGACACCGGAGCAGATGGAAAAATTTATTGAAGCCAAGAAGAAATAAAAATTGCGAGAGAACTGATGCGTATTACCTTTGTCGTCGCCATGGCAGAAAACAGAGCGATTGGAAACAATAATCAATTACCCTGGCATTTGCCTGCTGATCTTCAGCATTTCAAACAAATCACGCTAGGAAAACCTATTTTAATGGGACGTAAAACCTTCCAGTCTATCGGCCGCCCTTTGCCGGGGCGCACAAACATCATCATCACCCAGGATGAAAATTTCAAGGCAGAAAACTGTATCATTGTGCATTCCATTGAATCCGCATTAGCAACAGCAAAGGATCAGCCTGAACTTTGTGTGATTGGCGGCGCTGAATTATTTCGGCAAATGCTGCCATTTACAAAGCAAATCTATTTAACCCTGATTCATCATGATTTTTCCGCCGATACTTTTTTTCCCGAACTGAATGCGATGGAATGGAAAGAAATAGCGCGTACTGATCATTTTGCAGATGAAAAAAACATTTATTCATATAGTTTTTTGACGTTGGAGAGAATATCCTAAATTTCTGCACGTTGCGGCAAAAACTCCAAAATATTTGACAAGGAATTAAAATCGCCATATAAAAGAGGAGATTTTTTTATAAAAAAGACTGCCATCAGGCCAGCAATAGATGAAACAGTTAAGAAATATCCTGGAGAGTAAGCAACAGAAATATGCGCAAGATATAACATAATGATGGGCGTTAATCCTGCGCTTAAACTCGCAGAAATTTGATAAATTAAGGCTATACTCGTACACCTGATTTTTAAAGGAAATGTTTCTGAAATAATAACGGGCGCGATACAAAAATAACATGCTAAAGGAATAGAAATTAAAGTTTTAAAAAAAAGAACAATCATTGGGTTGCCATAAGTAAAATACCAAAAAGCAGGCAAAGAAAGTATCAACAGCGAAATTGTTGCGGCTATTAACATATTAACGCGATTAAAATAATCTGAAATTACACCGAATACAGGTATAAAAATAATAAGAATAAATAAGGAAACGGTATTAATTCCATAAGAAAAATATTTTGAAATGTGGTTTACAGTAGACAGATGAATAGGGATATATACAAAAAAACCAATGGTTGCAGAAACCCCAAGCCAAGTAATGGCAAAAATGGATAAACAATGGTAAGGGGAAACTCTGAAGAGTTGAAAAGAATTTTTTAATATTTCCATTTTGCTGGATTGTTTTAAAGATGAATGTTCCAGAATAAATTCTATGCTTTCAGGCAAAGCACACCGTATCCATAATCCGATGCCCATTCCCAGGATCGCTGTTAAAAAAATCAGCCGCCAACTCCACCCGGGAATTATTTTCATATCTATGTAATAAAGAATTACAAATACAATAAGTGAAGCAATCAGTGTACCGCTGTTTACCCCGAAAGCAACCCACGAACCATAAAAACCACGCTTTGTTTTTCCTGCGCTTTCAGTCAGATAGACAAGCGAACTGATATATTCACCGCCCGCAGAAAGATTTTGTAATATTCGAAACAAAATAAAAAATCCGGTAGAGAGAATTCCCAAGTCTTTATAGGACGGTATAAGTCCGATTACAGTTGTTCCAATACCTATAGCAACAATTGAAAATATGAGCGCTTTTTTTCTTCCGCTCTGATCTGCATATAAACCAATAAGAAGGCTTCCTAAAGGTCTTGCCAGATATCCTGCCAGAAAAATGTAAAATGTATTAAACAGATTTTTATCTGCGGAAGCGGCAGGGAAAAACGTCAAAGAAATGGTTTGCGCCAGAAATGCACAAATCATGATATCGTATTGTTCGAGAAAATTTCCTACTATTCCACTTATTATAATTAATTTTTTGGTGTTATTTTTCATACTGGGTTATAAGAATTTATTTGTAATTAATCTTAAATTTGGTTTGTTTATTGAGGAGTTTATTTTAAATGGCGATTTAATAAAAGCATAATTATGATAAATATTTTCTATAAGCTTGTATCCATAATCCCCAATCTTAAATAGCTCGTTTATATTGTCAAAATAGTAATCTTTTAAATTAGCATTTTGGGAGCGGGTAGCAAAAGAATATACTATTTTTGTTTTTTCGTATTTTCTAACAAGGCTTAACCCAAGCGTAAAATTATGTTGTGCTTCTTTCATTTCTTTTAATATTCCAAACAGAGATATTTCATATCCTTCTTCCCACCAAAAGAATGTATTATCTTCTGAGGTTTCAGGAAAAAAACTATTATCAAATTTCCATAGCCCATGCACAATAAGATTGAATTCTACCGAAGGAGTAATAGAAAAAACAGCAATTTTTTTGAATTCATTGATAACAGTAATTGAAATATGGTCAATAAAATGCAAAGCTCGAAGGTCGCTTAATTTTCTTAATATTTCTTTTTTATTCTCAAAAAGCATATTAATAATATTGGGATGTAATTCGGCAGTCTTTTTTATTGGCGGAAAACTTATTTTTTCAAGAGAGCGCATATTCATTTTCTCTTTGCTAGTGAATTATTTATAAATTTGGTAGATAAAAACATCATATCAATTATTTTGTAAATCATATTATCATCTGCTTGTAAATGCGATGCGTCATAGATGGAATCTACAAGAAAGTTGACTAGCTCATCTTTGTTATCTGTAATGGATAAAAGAACAATACTTTTATGTAAAATATATTTTAAAAGATCCGGGCTTATTTCAATCATTGCCCCAGTTTTTTGTTCAGAAATAAGAGATTGGTTTTCCCCAAACAATAACCAGCTGGGGGAAGATTTTAAGTAAGCTGCTATTTTTGCAATAATATATATTTCGGGAAGCGCTTCTCCCAAGGCATACCGCCGCGCCATTTGATATGAGCATCCTGATATTTGCGCAAGTTTTTCAATATCGATACCATTTTTTACACGAGCAGACATATAGCCTGCTTTTCTCATCAGCTCATTAAGTCTGTGAGAAAACTGTTTAGTAAATTTAGCCCTGTTTAGCATGAGAAATCCAAAAGTATTGTTGGTAAATTGTAAGTATTCTGTGATGTCATGCCAGCTAAAAGCATGCTGGCATGACATCGAGAAGCTTCCATAGAATACTTACGGTAGCTTACTCTAACATAGAATAAATTAAAATAAATTCAAAATAAAATATTTACTTTGGGTTGTTTATCTTGTAAATTTCAAACCTCAACACGCAAGGATTTTGAATAGGGAGAGATTATGTCAGCAGTACAACCATTGTGTATTCTTATGGGTGTCAAACCGCATAAGATTTCAAAAGAAACATATTTGTGCTTGGAAGCAGAGCTTTTTGCAAAAATTTGCGAGGCATTGACAGAATATTTTAGAAATCAGCAAAAAGAATATTTTAATGTTATGAAATTTACTACCAGGATGGAAAATGCAATGCTTGAAGAAAACTTTATTCGCCTCATAATTGACGACGTTTTATTGACCAAAGAATACACCGCAAAAGGAATTGCGCAATACGCCGATACTCATGAGGATGTTGTTTGTGAAGTCATGTTAGGCATCAATACCAATCCCTCGGCAAAATTGTTGAGACGAGTTATTGAGTTACACAGAACGGTGAGAAAAGAGCTTTATCAAAATATTATGAAGAAAATTGTTTTAGAATACTCTAATACTCTATAACATTAATTTTTCGTAATGACATTTACAGCTCTGTCATCACGGAATTTAGTAGCGCTTAATTCACGCCCTTTGCGAATTTAGCGCTACTTAATGTCCGTGATCCACTTATCATTTGGGTAGATCCCGGACATTAACTCACTCTAAATTCGCAAAAAGCGCGAATTAAGAGTGAGTAAATTCCGGGATGACACAAAAATCTTGCAAAAAAAGGAAATCAAATGCAACAAACCATCATCCAATTAGGCCAGCCTGTCTTAAGAAAACCCGCGAGAATGCTTTCTCTCGAAGAAATAAAAACAGAAGAATTTCAAAACCTCATCGAACGAATGAAAGACACGATGAGAAAAGCACCGGGTGTTGGATTGGCCGCACCGCAAATTGGAATCGATCTGCAAGTGGCTGTCATCGAAGATCGCAAAGAATATACGGCGGGATTTCCAGAAGAAATTCTGCGACAAAGAAATCGAGTGCCGGTTGATTTCCACGTGATTATTAATCCCGTGTTGACGATCACCGACCCTACAGAAATGTTTTTTTTTGAAGGCTGTCTTAGCATCGCTGGAATTTGTCGTGTCACTCCCCGCGCCAGAAGTGTACGTGTAGAATGCCTGGATGAAAATGGCGACAAAAAAATCATTGAGGCGACAGGCTGGTATGCGAGAATTTTGCAGCATGAAATAGACCACTTAAAGGGAAAATTATTCATTGATCATGCAGATGAAAGAACGGAAATCACGATAAATGAAGAAACCCGAAAGAAATGGCTGCAAGCATCACATCAGGAAGTCTATGATTATTATACAGAATGTTTAAAAAATTAACCTGAATATTTCAATCCGGTTAAACCCGGATATTGCATCACAAAGCCTCAGAAAAAGCTCAAAGGCCGCGTGATGACAAGGCGCGAGTAAAAAATGTTTCAGGAGCATATTGAAATATGTGACTGAAATATTTTTTACTCGCAACGCAGTCAGCATGCGGTCTTTGGGCTTTTAATGAGGCTTTATGATGCAATATCCGGGTTAATGACTTAATTTTCTCTTAAGGCTGCTGGCTTAAAATAGGCTGGTATTTAAACAAAACCAGGAGAGAAAAATGACATCAACACGCAAAACATGTTTAGACAAGCTTAAAAATTTATGCAGCAAAACTCCCGAAGTTCCTGAAATCAATGGAGAAGAAAGCGATCGCCCTGCAATACAACTAACAGTAATCAAATCCTCAAAATTACCCGATTGGTTGAAATGCTGCTGGCAGCAGGGTAATCGCGAGCGTTTAATGACAGATCCCGACAATTCTTCAAATAGAGACAGGGAACTGCATGTGAGAAAAAGCGTTATACTCTAAACCATGATCCATGGTCGCTTCCTTATCGGTCGCGCCCTAGTTGAAATTCGTCATTGCGAACCCGCGCTTTTGCGGGTGAAGCAATCCAGGCTTTTAAAAACCTGGATTGCTTCGCCGAAAAGCACGGCTCGCAATGACGGCTCTTCTCACATTAAACCGAGGCTACACCTCCCGCGGGCTCACAATGGCGAAGCCTTACCCATAGTAAGCGCGAGGTATATTATTCATTTTCTATGTAAGTTTTACCCCATACTTCTTGTAAGTAAATAATTCTTGATGTCCTCAAACAAATCTTGAAATCAAGCGTTTTAACGTTTTTTACATAAAAACCCTATCATTTCACAAAGAAAAAACTATCTGTCACTTGATTTTTATCGGAAGAAGCTTTTGATATGATGGAATGGCTCAGGGATGATGTTAGGGACCGGCTAGATGGATCGGTGCTTCATCAGATGGATTAGTCTGCTAAGGATTGGCAGAAGGGCTTGGAAGCCTGGGTGGGGTAACAGGAGGGCAGTTTAAAACTGCCCTTTTTTATTTTCTTAAAAAATTCAATTCATCTCGCCAATCGCTTCCCTTATCCTAACGCTCGAATTTTCCTTAAATGTTTCCAACCATTCTATTTTACCTGCCGGAAAAAGCATAATCACTGTCGAGCCCATTTTAAACAAGCCTAACTCATCACCTCGTTCCAGCACAATTCCATCAGGATATTGCCGAGCTGTGAGCTTGTTTTTGGGATGCGGTAACCCCCATACTGTTTCAATACTCCCAACCAGCATGGCGCCCACCAGAATAACAGCGACTGGGCCAATAACCGTATCAAATAAACAAACCAGACGTTCATTACGCGCAAACAAATTCGGTACAGTCTCTGCAGTGATTGGATTGACTGAAAATAACTGGCCTGGAATAAACGTGGTTTCACGCAATTTCCCTGTTATAGGCATATGAACACGATGATAATCTTTTGGCGCAAGATAAATTGTCGCAAAATTACCATCCTCAAATAACTGTGCTGCAGATTCACTGCCTCCTAACAAAGCACGCGTTGTGTAATTAAAATTTTTCGCCTGGAGGATCGCATTTTTATTAATTTTACCGATCTGGCTCACACTGCCGTCTGCAGGGCTCGAGACTGTATTTTCACCTGGCGCTAGAGGACGGACGCTGGGCTTCAGTTGACGAGTAAAAAAACTATTAAAATCTGGATAATCATCTACATTTTCGGAAAGCGCTTCGCTTAAATTCACATGGTATTTTCTAATAAGGCGCTTAATCGCCCAATTTTTAAACCACTTCCATCGACATTTAGCAAGCCATCCAAAAAAATGGGTAAAAGCGCGCTGCGGACAGCAATATTGAGCTAAAACATATAACGGTTTTGACATAAAGAGATGAGTCACTTAAAAAAGCGCAATTATATTCCCAAAGAAGAGATTACGCGAGGTTATCTTCGATGAACATTCAAATAAATAAACACCAAAAACACAGTCAATGCCAAAGCAAACCATTGCTTCGCATAAGCTTTTTGCCGGGAAGGCTCAATGCTGGTCAACCAAGGCCAATCTCGCACATATCCATACTGGCTATTGGGGCTTAACAAAACCATATAGGGATACAATGGGCTGCCCAATGCTTGAGAAATTTTTTGAATATCAATACTTTTACTAATAAGCGGCCAGGAAATTTTTGAAAATCCAGCGCCAGATTGAGGTATCTGCAACAAAACCCCGGTGATGGTTACCCCATTGGGGGTATCCTCAAAATCTGGAATTTTTTCCGACGGATCACCTGCAATCCACCCGCGATTGACTAATATTTCTTTCGAAGAATCAGTCAGCTTAAACGGTGTTAATACCTGAAACCCTTGCTGGTTTTTATACATTCGATTAATTATTAAAATTTGATGCTGATCATCAAATGAACCTTGCAATTGAATATGGTAATAACGCAAATCACCGTTTTTATCCAGATCATCAGTCGAAATAGGATCCATAGCGATTCGCTGATTAATCAATTCGATTGTTTTATCCATTGTTTCCGCAGATTTCCATTGCCATACTCCAAGCAGGAGCAGTACTATCAAAAGAACCAAAGTGGCAAGCGTAAATTTAGGCGTGAAAAAATAATGTTTTCCGAATAAACTAAAACTAAAAGATAGATTGGACATTCCATTGTTTCCAATTATGAAGGATTATTTTCGATTCTAAGAGGGATTTGCATGCTAGTCAAAATTATTATTGTTCTTTTTCTCATTGTTATCGTGTATAGCTTGGGCAGCGCTTTATATTATCTGGCACATGAAAGAAATGAAGCCGATGCTGATCGTGTAGTTAAAGCACTGACCTGGCGAATTGGATTATCTCTTTTGCTGTTTGTGCTACTTTTTGTTGCGTATGCGATGGGATGGGTCAATCCACATGGAGTATAAAAAATATGTTTAAAGGAATCAATTTGGGATCACTCACGCTAATATTTTTAATTGTCGCTTTATTGTTTGGTACAAAACGCTTGAAAGAATTAGGTAATGATTTGGGAATTGCGATCAAAAATTTCCGTAAAAGTCTCAGAGATGATCAGGATAAAGATAGCGAAAAAGAGGCATAGATGCACTTAAGCGAACTATTGGTCATTTTGCTAGTCGCTCTCCTGGTGATCAACCCTAAGCAAATACCCGATATTGCATTAAAAGCTGGACGCTTGATTAAATGGCTGCGTTTAACAGCAGAAAAAATTAAACGTGAAATAGATATTCATGAATGAAAATAATCGACAATTAATACAGTATCTCATCGAATTGCGAAGTCGTTTGTTAAAATGTCTTTTTATTTTATTCGTCATTTTCGCTATATTAGTTTGTTTTTCAAATGAGCTATATACTTTTCTTGCGCTGCCATTATTAAAAAATTTACCGGAAGGCCGCGGATTGATTGCCACCAACATTGTCTCATCTTTTTTTGTACCTTTTGAATTAGCATTTGTTACTGCAATTTTTGCCAGCATCCCATTTTTTTTATATCATTTGTGGGCATTTATCGCGCCGGCATTATATCAGCGCGAACGTCGTTTAATGCAGCCGCTCTTATTCATCAGCACTTTATTATTTTATCTCGGCGCCGCATTTGCTTATTTCATTATTTTTCCGATTTTATTCGCTTTTTTTGCCCATGCAGCGCCTGCCGGTGTGATGCTCAGCCCCGATATCAGTCAATATCTGGATTTTACTTTAAAATTATTTTTAATTTTTGGTACATTGTTTGAAGTGCCAGTCATCATTTGTTTATTAGTCTGGGCCAACATCGTCTCGCGAGAAAAATTTATCAAAATACGTCCCTATGCTATTGTGAGTGCATTTGTGATGGGGATGTTACTGGCACCGCCCGATGTTTTATCGCAAACATTATTTGCTATTCCATTGTGGCTATTGTTTGAAATAGGCATTATGTTGTCAGGGTTTTTAGAGCGAAAACAAAAGGAATGTCATGACAGCAGAGGAAAAAGAGGATGAAACAATAGATGCAGCACGCCGCTGTTTTTTACGCCGCGCAACAACGGTCGTAGGAGGAATGGGCGCGGCGGCGGCTTCCATTCCATTTATTTCTTACTGGCTGCCAAGCACTGATACGGAAGCTCTCGCTGCTCCCATCACAGTAGACATCAGCAAATTGGAACCGAAACAACAATTAACAATTCCCTGGCGCGGTCAACCTGTCTGGATCATTCGCCGCACCGAAGACATGCTGCAAACCTTACCGAAACTGACTGATAAATTACGCGATCCCGATTCGCTGGAAGATCAGCAACCCGCCTACGCCAAAAATATTTATCGTTCGATTAAACCAGAATATTACATCGCAATTGGTGTTTGCACGCATCTTGGCTGTATTCCCAACTATCGACCGGATGTCGGCGGGATTTCCCCGGACTGGCTTGGCGGATTTTATTGTCCGTGTCACGGATCCAGCTATGATTTAGCAGGACGCGTTTATAAAGGCGTGCCTGCGCCGCTTAATTTAAAAATACCGCGTTATAGATATCTTAATGATCAGGAAATTATAATTGGCGAAGATAAGGATGGAGCTGAAACATGATGAACTGGATCTCTCGGCGATTTCCCATTCGTGAATTTATGCGAACACATATAACAGAATATTATGCGCCGAGAAATTTTAATTTTTGGTATTACTTCGGCTCATTTTCACTTTTAGTTTTATTTAACCAAATCATCACAGGAATTTGGCTCGCAATGGAATATGTGCCGACTGCGGACGGAGCTTTTTCTTCCATTCAACACATTATGCGAGAAGTCAGGTACGGATGGCTGCTGCGATTTATGCATACGACCGGCGCCTCCGCATTTTTCGTGGTAATTTATTTACATATGTACCGTGGATTAATTTATGGATCCTATCAAAAACCCCGAGAATTACTCTGGTTAATGGGTATGTTAATTTACATCACGTTATTATTGGAAGCATTCACCGGCTATGTTTTGCCGTGGGGACAAATGTCTTATTGGGGTGCAGCTGTTATCACTTCATTTGCAAGTGCAATTCCTTTTGTCGGAAAATTTATTGTCATATGGCTGCGCGGTGATTTCACCATTTCAGGTGTGACTTTGCATCGATTTTTTTCTCTGCACGTCATTGCTGTACCGCTGGTGCTGTTAGCTTTGGTCTTTTTACATTTAACAGCATTGCATTATGTCGGATCCAATAATCCTGACGGCATCAATATAAAAAACAAAAAAGATCGCATTCCATTTCATCCTTATTACACAGTAAAAGATTTAATGGGAGCTGTCGTATTTTTAATTATATTTTCAGCCGTTTTATTTTTCTCACCCAAAATGGGCGGAATTTTTCTGGAACCTGAAAATTATTTACCCGCCAATCCATTACAAACACCGGACCATATCGCCCCCGTTTGGTATATGACGCCTTTTTATGCCATTTTACGCGCGGTTCCCAATAAATTTTTAGGGTTGATCGCCATGGCAGCAGCCATCGCATTCATGTTTGTTTTACCCTGGTTAGACCGAAGCCGTGTGCGTTCTATTCGATACAAAGGAAATTGGTCTAAATTAGCTGTTGGAATATTTGTGATAAGTTTTATTGGGTTGGGATATTTGGGAATCCAACCTGTTTCACCTTTGCGTTCGATGCTTGCGCAAATTTTTGCGGCAGGTTATTTTTTGTTTTTTTTGGCCATGCCATTTTATACAAAATATGAAAAAACTAAACCGCTGCCTGATCGGGTCACTGAATGAAATATATTATTTTAATTTTATTCTTGATGATGAACAGCGCCTATGCCGCTGAACCCGCTATCGCGCTGGAAAAAGTCCATATTAATTTGTATGATAAAAAATCCATTGAACGCGGAGCCAAGTTTTTTGCAACAAATTGCATGATATGCCACACAATGATTTATTTGCGCTATAACAAAGTTGCGCAAAATGCTGGAATAACCTATGAAAAAATGCCAATTAACATAAAATCCTGGCCGTTTGGTATCAAGCCTCCTGATTTATCTTTGACAGCGAATGTGCGCGGCGTGAATTGGATTTACACGTATTTACACAGTTTTTATATGGATCCTAAACGTCCAACAGGATTCAATAATTTAGTGCTGCCCAATACTGCGATGAGCGGCATCCTGGTTTCTTATCAGGGTCTTCAAATTTTGGCTGCCGATATAAACACTTCTCATCGAGTTCTGGAAAATACTTCAGACTGGTATGATAAACTTATTTTGCAATCATCGGGATCCATGACACCCGATGAATTTGATAATACAATTACTGATGTCGTGAATTTTTTAGCATATGCAGCAGACCCTTATTACATTCAGCAAGTGCAAATGGGTTATTGGACGATAGCGTTTTTAATATTATTTTTTGTATTGGCGTATTTTTTAAAACAAACTTATTGGGCGACTATTCGCAACAAACGGATGTGACGATGCATTTATTTTTTTTCGCAAGCAAATCAAAAAAATTACTGAATAATTGGATTAAATATTTTAAAGCGCTTAATCATTTACAAAGCGTGATCTTTAATTGTTATTTGCAGCGTGATTATTTTTCAAAAATAATACATTATGAAAAAATTATTCATCAGGCGCGCTTGAAATTAATGCGAATCATGAAAAAAATCAGGAAATCAGACGAGCAGAAAAATTTAAATCAGCTTGAAAAGCTTTATGAAACGATTTTTTCGTTAAATACTTTTAAATTGAGAATACTTGACCACACAACGTTTGAAGTGTGCGAACCTGAATTAAAAAAAACTTCTCAGAGTTTAGATGCTGCATTGCGGTTCGTGGTGGTATTTTTGGAAAAACAATTTTGTCAAAAGGAAAAAATCTCTTTAAGAAATATTTCGACACGCACCGCAAGAGACATGCTTGAAAAAAGCGCTAAAATGATCGGCAATTTATCCAGGCAAATTGATAAACTAGAAGAATTGTATCGCACCACTTTACAAGTTATTTCAGAATCACCTATTTTTTTTCTGTTTTTTGTACAAGACTTGATTGCGCTGCGCGATCAACTGGAAGCGGTTTTTTTAGAGATTATTGAATGACTAATCTTTTAAAAAATAATATATTCCGTTTTTCAATCAGTTTGTTGATTGCATTAATTTTATCTCTAGTTGCAAATTTTTATCTGGCCGTGACGGAATTTTATTTGATTCCGCTGACAGCTCTTTACGTGATGCAAACTTCTATCGGTAACGAATTTTATCAAGGCATACGTAATTTTATTTTTGTACTTGTTATTGTTGTAATCTCAGCATTAGCCTTGCATTCCCTGCAGTTTTTTTATCAGATTGCGCATGATACGCTTGTCGGCGCTGTTATCGGCATAGCAGTTAATCTTGTCGTTTCACGTCAACCTGACACTGAGTTTCGCAATAAACTTCTACCGGTTATAAAAATATTTAATCATTATTTTTCGATGATCATTGACCAGCTTTTACAGCAAGACAGCAATCAGTTTAACAATACCTCTCTGGAAAATGCCTTGTTGACATTACCTGACTGGGTTTATGAAAGAGGATTTAATAGCGCCTTGCAAAACGGGTACCAATTTTTTTTAATAAAAATCGAACAAATCAGTGATATATTATTTTCCATGCATTATTTGGCACGATATCAATATGATAAAGAGCTTATTGCAAAAATCCGCCCGACTTTGCTGCAGTATGTTGAAAACGTCAATCAGTTTTTTTCGGCAATTGAGACAGTACTTCAATTAATAAAACTGGAAGCAAATCCGAGCGATCTGGAAAATGAAATTTCAGAATTGCAAAAACAATTTTTTGCCGTCATGCCATCCAGCCTGGAATTATGGGATATGCAGCGCGATTACGTTTATCTGGCAGCTTTTATTTATAATCTAAAAGATTTGCAAAAACTTTTATTAAAATTGGGAGAATCATTGAGGTAAATCTTTTTGAAGAATCCGCCTGAGAATTATAAAAAAACTCGTTATTAATCAATATGTTATGATCAAAAATTCAAAAAAAACGGTGTTTTTGGCATTTTTGACGATTTTTTTCAGGAATTGTGTTATTAATCAATAAGTTGCGTGGATTTTCCGTAAGTATTCGGTGGCAGTCGCGCGTTTCTTTATCTTGACCTCCTTCCCCTTTCCCCTTCCTCCACAAAAAGCATGTGGAGGAAGGGGGACTCTTCGATACAGATGCGCTTAATTAGAGCGTCCCCCTTCCTCTAAACGCGCTTTTCGTTTGGAGGAAGGGGATAGGGGAAGGAGGT